>JAOAEN010000018.1 GCA_026416775.1 Dehalococcoidales bacterium | reverse complement strand
GAACTATGGTCTCACGGTCATTTATCTGGTCGTAAGGGGGTTGCTATTAACATCTTTCAGAAAGTCCTCAAGCGCAGCCGTGATACATGGTTCGGGCGTATCATGTCTCTCTTCGAGGGGGCTGCCATTGGCAGTGAGGTATGGGATGAGCTGGAAGAGCTGCTCATTGTTGCCGATGTTGGTGTTGCCACCGCGCAGAAACTCATTGCCGGGATAAGGGCCCGGGTTGAAGCCGAAAAGCTGGATGCCTCAAGGGTACGGCCGGTTCTCAGAGAAGAGATGGTCAGGATCCTTTCTGTTCCTCAGCCTTCTCTTCCCGGAAACCGCCCGAAGCCGGAAGTTGTTCTCGTTGTCGGTGTCAACGGCAGCGGCAAGACCACAACTATTGCCAAGCTTGCCTACCGCTATAAAAAGGAGGGAAGGTCCGTGCTGCTTGCGGCGGCGGACACGTTCCGCGCGGCGGCGATTGACCAGCTTAAGAAACAGGGGGAAAGGGTGGGAGTGGATGTCATTGCCCACCAGCCGGGGGGGGATACTGGTGCCGTGGTCTATGATGCCCTTGAGGCGGCAAGGAGCCGTAAGATTGATACCGTCATTATTGACACCGCCGGGCGGCTCCATACCAAGTTCAACCTCATGGAGGAGTTGAAGAAGATAAAGCGGGTCGCGGCCAGGCATGATGCTAGTGCCCCGCACGAGGTGCTCCTCGTGCTTGATGCCACCACCGGCCAGAACGGGCTTGCCCAGGCGCGTTACTTCACCGAGGCAGTCGGCGTTACGGGGATCGTCATCGCCAAGCTTGACGGTACGGCGAAGGGCGGCATCGTGCTTGCCATCTGTGATGAACTTAAACTGCCGGTGAAGCTCATCGGCACCGGTGAGGGGCTGGAAGACCTTGTGGAGTTTGACGCGGAGAGGTTTGTTGAGGCACTGACCGGCGGGAACGGACAAGCGGGATGATCATCGTTGATGTTGATCCGGTTGCCTTCAGCATCGGGGGCATTGCCGTGCGCTGGTACGGCATCATGGTTGCCCTGGCGGTGCTGATCGTGGTGGTCTGGGCGCTTGTTGCCGTGAGACGCGGGGCAGGCTTTACCTATGATACGGTGATCAATGCCGCCATCGTGGGCATCCCCAGCGGGGTCATCTTTTCCCGTGCCCTTCATGTCATTGACCTGTGGGACTACTACCGCGAAAACCCGTATCTCATCATCGGTGGGGCGGGGCTTACCATCTGGGGCGCGGTGCTGGGGGCGGCTATTGGTATCTGGGTCTACAGCCGGTTTAAAAAGGTCTCCTTCGGTCGCCTCGCGGACACAATTGCCCCGGCAATCATCCTGGCGCAGGCAGTGGGGCGGGTAGGCTGTGCCATCAACGGCTGTTGCCACGGCATGGGAACGGACCTTCCGTGGGCATTTGTCTATATGCACCCGGCAAGCGAAGCACGGCTGGGGGTACCAGTCCATCCCACTCAGATTTACGAGATTATCTATAACCTGATGGTCTTTGCCGTCCTGCTCTCGCTCAGGGGAAAACTGCGCGGGGAAGGTGTGCTCTTTTCCGTTTATCTTCTCTTTTACTCGGTCTGGCGGCTGGGGATTGATTTCCTGCGGGAAGGAAGGGAAATCGTCCTCGGGATGCACCAGCCCCAGCTCATCAGTATCATCGTGATCATCTTCGTGGTGGCCCAGCTCATTGTGATGAGGCGCCGTTCTGTCCCTTCAGGGACGCGGGCATAGGCTTCCGCAGGCCCGCTAGGTGCTTTTCCTGAAGTCCAGAATGTTCAGCCTGAGCTGGGAATTGCCGTTCCAGCTATCCGCTTCAAGGTTGTAGACGATGTCAATGAGTCTTGTGCATTCAGCGGCGTGGCTTGCCAGCCCGAATGCTACCCCATCCCATACGGTCCTGCCCTGTCTCAGCTTCATCCTGAAGTGCTCGCCGTTGCCCATGGGGCGTTTTTCCAGAAGTTCCACCTTCCGGCTCAGGAATACAGGGACGGGGTTACCGTTACCGAACGGGGCGAGGAGCTGGATGGTACGGTAGGTATCCCCGCCGAGCTCGGGCAGCGTCAGCTGCATGTCAATATCAAGGTGGGGCGAAAGCTCAATCCCTTCAAGCCCCCTGCGAGCGAGTTCATCGAGCCTCTGCTCAAGCTCGGGGAGGTCCCTGACGGGCATGGTGAAACCCGCTGCCTGGGCATGACCGCCGTAGCGGGTAAAGAAATGTTCCAGACTGTTGAGCGCGGTGATGATGTTGAACTCGGGGATACTCCGGCAGCTTCCGTGGCAGAGCTCATCTCCCAGGTGTACCACCACACTGGGACGGTAGAATTCCTCCGTGAGCCGGCTTGCCACAAGTCCGGTCACACCCATAGGGTAGTCCCTGTGGGCGGTGAAGAGGAGCGGCGGCAGCCCCCTGGCGATGACATCTGCCCTTGCCTGCTCCAGTGCCTGGGCAGTGAGCTTCTGCCTTTCCTCGTTTTTGCGGGCAAGCCACCGGGCAAGTTCCCTTGCCTCTTCATCCGTCTTTGCCATGAGGAGGCGGTAGCCGGCAAGACCGTCGGCAAGCCTTCCGGCGGCATTGAGGCAGGGGGCAATCACCCAGGAGACCCTGTCCGCATCAAGTTTCCCCGCTTCAAGCCGTGTCTGGGCGACCAGCTCCCTGATGCCGGGGCGGGGGTTCTCATTCATCTGGCGGAGTCCTTCCCGGATGAGGTAACGGTTTTCCCCGAGCGGTGCCGACATGTCGGCAATCGTGCCGATGGCAACCAGATCGGCAAGCCCGATGGCCTTTTCTCCCATACCGAAGTTGTGCAGGAGCCCCTGGAGGAGCTTGAAGGCAACCCCCACACCGGCAAGCTGGTCAAACGGATAGTCTGCCCCTTTCAGCTTGGGGTCAATGACGGCGGCTGCCTGCGGGATTGTCTGGAGCGGGTTATGGTGGTCGGTAATGATGATATCAAGTCCCCATTCCTTTGCCTTTTCCACCTCGGCGATATCGGTGATCCCGCAATCAACGGTGATGACAAGGCGGATGCCGTCTTCGAAGAGCTTTTTCAGGGCGGCTTCGGAAAGTCCGTGCCCCTCGGACTGGCGGTGGGGGATGTAGGGAATGGCGCTGGCGCCGAGGAAGGACAGCCCCTCAACGAGGAGGGCGGTAGCCGTAATGCCATCGGCATCAAAGTCCCCGTACACGCAGATGTTTTCCCCGCCGAGAAGTGCCCGGTTGATGCGCACGATTGCCTTTTCCATATCCGGCAGGCGAAAGGGGTCAAGGAGGAGGCTCCTGTCTCCGGCGAGGAAAACCCCGATTTCTTCGGGGCGGCGGATGCCACGGTTGTGGAGGAGCCGCAGGAGGAAGGGCGAAAGACCACGGCCGCTGCTTGGTTCCGGCAGTTCAGGTGTCGGTAACAGGTTCCAGCGGATATGGCTCAAGGCTTTTCCTCGGTAAATCTTCGCAGAATGAGCACCGAGTTATGCCCGCCGAAACCGAACGAGTTGGTAAGCGCGGTGTTAACCTTTGCCGGGCGGGCGACATTGGGCACGTAATCAAGGTCGCATTCGGGGTCAGGGTTTTCGTAGTTTATCGTGGGTGGGATAATACCATGCTGGATGGTCATAAGACAGATTGCCGGCTCAAGGGCCCCGGCACAGCCGATGAGGTGTCCGGTCATGGACTTGGTGGAGCTTACCGGTACCCTGTAGGCATGTTCCCCGAAAGCGGTCTTGATCGCCTTCGTCTCCATGGCATCGTTCAGGGGGGTGGATGTCCCGTGGGCATTGATGTAGTCGACCTCTTCGGGGCGGATGCCGGCATCCCTCATGGCAAGGGTCATGGCTTTCGCCGCACCTTCCCCGGTCTCCAGCGGTTGTGTAATGTGAAAGGCATCCCCGGTAGCCCCGTAGCCGATGATCTCGCCGATGATAGTTGCCCCGCGGCTTAGTGCATGCTCCATCCTTTCCAGCACGAGAACGGTGGCGCCCTCGGCGAGGATGAAGCCGTCCCGGTCCCTGTCAAACGGGCGGGAAGCCTGCTGAGGGCTGTCGTTGCGGGTGGAAAGGGCTTTCAGGGCGGCAAAGGCTGCCACCCCGATGGGGTTGATTACCGCTTCAGCCCCGCCGGCAAGCATGACCTGGGCATGCCCGTGTTTGATGTATTCATAGGCGGCGCCGATGGCATCCGAACCGCTGGAGCAGGCTGATGTCACGCAGAGGTTCGGCCCCTTGAGACCAAGCGCAATGGATACCTGGGCGGCGGCAATATCGGCGATCATCATCGGGACGAGGAAGGGGCTCACCCTATCCGGCCCCTTTTCCAGGAGCACCCTGGTCTGTTCAAAGAGGGTGGTCAGCCCGCCGATGCCGCTGCCGATGAAGACCCCGATGTCTTCCTGATTGGTGGAGTCAATCCTGAGCCGGGCGTTCTGCACCGCCTGGTAAGCGGCGGCAACCGCAAGCTGGGCAAAACGGTCCATGCGCCGGACGTTCTTGCGGTCAATGTAGTTTGCCGGGTCAAACCCCTTTACCTCACCGGCAATCCGCACCTCAAGGTTAGAAGCATCAAAGAGGGTGATGTAGTCAATGCCGGACCTGCCGGCAACTAGGTTCTGCCAGGTCGTTGCCATATCCAGTCCGAGGGGAGTGAGGGCACCGATACCGGTCACCACGACGCGGTAACCACGGTGATTAGTGCTGACGGTCATCGTTTGTTATCTCGCCACGGAAGATTTATACCTATTTTGGCATATTCCTGCGGCGGTTATCAAGCATGGCAGATGAAGCCTCTTGATGTACTCCCCGGGCACCTGCCGGTGTCTCTATCCGGAGGGTGATAAACGGAGAGGCAGGCAGCGAAAGAAAGGCCGGAAGCGGGCAGCCTGCCGGTAGCGCCTGCTATTCGGCACGCAGGGCCTCAATGGGGTTAAGCCGGGAGGCATTCCATGCCGGATAGAAGCCGAAGAAAAGCCCGATGCCCACCGAGACCGAAACGGCAAGGAAAACGATATCGGCGGTGACCAGCGTGGTCATGGTGCCGGTGCTCCTGATGATGAAGGCAACACTCCACCCCAGGATGACGCCGATTATCCCCCCGGCAAGGCACAGCATCGCTGCTTCAATGAGGAACTGCCCCCAGATGTCTCTTTCCTTTGCCCCAAGTGCCTTGCGGATGCCGATCTCGCGCGTCCTTTCCAGCACCGAGACCAGCATGATGTTCATCACGCCGATGCCGCCCACGAGGAGCGAGATGGCGGCGATTGCCCCGAGGAGAAGGGTCATCGTGCCGATGGCCTCGGAAAGGGTGCTGGCAAGCTGTTCTGTAGACATAATATTAAAATCGTCCTCGGCAAAGTCGGAGAGCTTGTGGCGGGTACGCAGCAGGCTCTTGATGCTGGCAATAACTTCCTCGGTGTATTTCTCATCGGTTACCGTGAGCGAGATTGAGGAGACGATCTTCCCGCCCTGCGGAGTGCGCGGCTGGGCGACTGCCTGCTGCATGGCAGTAAGCGGCATGAGCACCGCTTCATCCGGGGAGCCGAACATTGCCCCTTTGCTTTCCAGCACGCCGATGACGCGGGCGATAACCGTGCCCATCCTGATCTGCTGCCCGATCGGGCTGGTGCCGGCAAAAAGGTCCTCGGCGACGGTCGCTCCCAGCACCACGACCTTGTTCCCGCGCTGGTAATCGTCATCCGTGAAGAAGCTGCCCTGCGCGACCTTGAGGTTGTTCACCGCAAGGTACTGCGGGGTGGTGCCGGTGACCTGCGCGTTGGTGTTCTTGTTGCCCGCGATAAGCTGGAGCCGGCTTGAGTATGCCGGCGCCACCGCGGAAATGTAGGGTACCTGCTGGGAGATTGCCTCGGCATCCTGTATCGTCAGCGTCTGGGAAGCGCCGCCCCTCACGCCGAAAGCCATGATGGCACCGGGATAGATGGTGATGAGGTTGGAACCGAGGCTCTTGATATTGGCAAGGATCTGGGCTTCCGCTCCTTTGCCGACGGACATAAGGGTAATCACCGCCGCCACACCGATGACGATGCCGAGCGTGGTGAGGAAGCTGCGCAGCTTGTGTGTGGCGATGCCTGTCCAGGCGGTGATGACCGGTTCAAGCCATTTTCTCACGGTCTTTCCTCCCTGACCACCTGCCCGTCACGCAGGTGGATGATGCGCTGGCAGTGTCTGGCGACGTTTGGGTCGTGGGTGATCATGATGAGGGTAATGCCCTGCTCGGCGTGGAGCGACTTGAGGATGGAGAGCACCTCTGCCCCGGCGCGACTGTCAAGGTTTCCCGTCGGCTCATCGGCGAGGATCAGCGGGGGATTTTTCACCAGTGCCCGGGCGATGGCGACACGCTGCTGTTCCCCGCCGGAAAGCTCGGTCGGCTTATGGTGAAGGCGGTCGCCAAGCCCGACGCGACTGAGCGCCTCGATTGCCCTTCTGCGTTCAATCCCGCCGGCATACCGCATGCCGAGTTCTACATTGGCAAGCGCCGAAAGCCGGGGCAGGAGATTGAAGCTCTGGAAAACAAAACCGATCTTCCTGCCCCTCACCTCGGCAAGCTCACTCCCCTTGAGCTGGCTTACTTCCCTGCCATCAAGGACATATTTCCCCGAGGTGGGGCTGTCCAGACAGCCGATGATGTTGAGGAGCGTGGTCTTTCCCGAGCCGGACGGGCCCATGATGGCGACAAGCTCTCCTTTCTGGACTTCCAGGGAGATACCCGAAAGCACGGTAAGCTCCTGTTTCCCCATCCGGTAGGTCTTGGTGATGTTTTCAAGCCTGATCATGCTGACCCACCTTCTCTATCTGCCCGGCGGAGGACCGAAGAACATCCCGGAGCGCATGCGTAAGCTTGATGAGGACGTGCCCGCGGTCAGCGAGACCTTGACCTTTTCGCCCTCGGTGAGTCCCTCGGTGATTTCGGTATACTGCCAGTTGCTGAGCCCGGTCTTTACGGCGCGTTTCTCCGTGGCACCCGTATCCTTGATGACCTCAACATAGGTTGCAAAGCCTTCGGTGATGATGGCACCGTTGGGTACGACGAGCACGTTGGTGCGGCTGTCCACGATGATGCTCACCGTAACGCTGAGCCCCTCGCGGAGCTGGGAAGCGGTGGTGGTGCCCATCGTCATGCCGCGCGGCAGGGTGGCATTACCGGAGCCAAACGGGAAGAAGCCGCCGGATGGCCTGTTTCTCATGAACATGTCTCCCTGCTCTCGTGTAACGTTACCGGACATGCCTGTCATCCGTGGTACAGGGGGGAAGGCCGTCGTGGTGTTGTCGGTGGCGGGGAACATCTGTTGCGGCATGGTGGCGGGTAGCTCTTCCAGCTCCACCCTGACCTTGTAGTTCACCACGCCCGATTGTATGGTGGCGGTGGGAGAGATGTGGGTTACCTTTGCCGGGAAGACCATCCCGGTGAGGGCATCCGCGGTTATCGTGGCACGGCTGCCGATGTTTATCTTGCCGATGTCCATTTCGCTCACGTAGATTTCTGCCTCAAACTTGTTCGTATCGGCGATCTGGACGGCAATGGTACCCTTGAGCACCTCATCGCCGCCGGTAACATTTACCTTGGTGACAAAGCCATCAAAGGGGGCGGTTATCTCCGGGCTCATGCTCATGGCTTCATCGTAGTCCTTCTGGGCATCTTCCAGCGCCGACTCGGCCTCGGCGAGGTCAAGACGGGCGTTTTCCAGGGCCTGCTCTGCCTTGAAGACCGCATACTCGGCATCTTCTAGGTCGGCCACCGCTCCTTCAAGGGCAAACCTGGCTTCGTTCAGGTCAAGCTTGCCTTGTCTACCGCAAGCTGGTACTGCTCAATGAGCAGTTTCTGCTGGGCTATCTGCAGTTTCACGTCCGTGGTAAGGTCCACGTGCGTTTCGGCCAGGATATCCTCAAGCTCCTGCTGCGCCTGTTCAAGCTCGTCCTGAGTGCTTGTTCTCAGCCCGGTCCAGTAGCTGAAGTCCACAACCTGGAGTCCCCCGCCGACTATCCCCGAGATGATGAGCTTCACGAAGTCAAGGGTCTGCTGTGCCTGCTCAACGGCATCTTGTGCCTTCTTCACCTGCTCTATCTTGTAAAGGGTCTCGTTGGCAGACTGGACTTTGAGCTCCGCTTCCTTGACCGCCAGTTCCTTCAGCTTCACCTGATACTCCGCAGCGGCGATGGCATTTTTCTTGGTGGTGACCTGTCGCTTCAGACTGGCAAGTTCCATTTCCGCGTCCTTCACCGCGGTGGTCTTGGTAATCACGTTACGCTTCGCAGTATCAAGGGCTTTCCTGAGCACCTTGAGCTGTTCGTCCCATTCATCCCGGTCAAGGGTTACCAGCACCTGCCCTTCTTTCACCGTATCCCCTTCTTCTACCAGGACGCTGGCAATGGTGCCCTTTGTCCCCGCGGGGTAGAAAAATTCAACGGGGATATCTTCGGTGCGGGAAAGCGCGAGGTTGCCGGCGGCGGTGACCTCCAGAGTGAAGCTGTCCCGCTTCACGGTAAATGTCTGACCTGCGGGGGTAGCGTTGCTGTTCCCCTTGCCACAGCCAGATATAGAGGCAAGAAGGCTTACCAGGACGATAGTGGCAAGAAAGAATTTCGCGGTCTTCTTCATCATGCTTGTTCTCCTGTCTTCTCGCTGTTCAGCGGTATGGTGAAGGTGAAGGTGCTTCCCTGACCGGTCTTGCTCTGCACGCTGATGGTACCGCCGTGGGCTTCCACAAGGCGCCTGGCGATGGTGAGCCCCAGCCCGCTTCCGCCGGTGGCACGGGCGCGCGACTTATCGACGCGGTAGAAACGCTCAAAGATGAAGGGCAGGTCTGCCTCAGGGATGCCCTCGCCGGTATCGGCAACGCTGATCCGGACGAATTTACCATCGCTTCGGATACTCACCGTAAGGCGCCCGCCCCTGTCAGTATGGGTAATGGCATTTTCCAGCAGGTTGAGGAGTACTTGTCTTATGCGGTGGGCATCAATGTTTACCTCGGGCAACCCTTCGGGCAGGTCCGTGGTGAGGACCAAGCCCTTGGCGAGCGCCTTTGCCTGCGTGGCCTGCACCGTTTCCTGCACGAGCCGGCCGATATCATGGCTCTGGCGGTTGAGCCTGAGCTCCCCGGCATCGGCGAGGCTCAGTTCCTGGAGGTCGTTGACAAGGCGAGAAAGCGTTGCCGCCTCTTCGTTGAGGAGGCTGATCGTCTTTTCATCGGGGCTGACCACCCCATCGCTTATGGCTTCCAGGTAACCCCTGAGGTTGGAAAGCGGCGTCCGCAGTTCATGGGCAACATCGGCGACCATATTGCGGCGCAGTCTCTCGTTGCGTTCGAGGTCATCTGCCATAGAATTGAATGCCAGCGCTAGCTCGCCGAGTTCGCTTCGGTCGCTACACTGCACACGGTGCGAGAAGTTCCCTTTGCCGAAATGCCTTGTTGCTTCAATGAGGGCTTGTACCGGTGCCAGGATGCGGCGTGAAAGGAAGAAGGTGAGGATAAAGGCAAGCACAATAGCAAGGACACCTGCAATAATAAAGGAACGCCCGATGGTGCTGTAGGTGATCTGCAGGGCAGCCCGGTTGATATCTGACTGCCCGCCGGGTAGGATGTGGGCAATCACGGCGATTTCGCCGGACTGTTTTTCGGTATTCGGAGTAGCCCGGGGCGGGCGCATGAACCCGAAGGGCGACGGCAGACTTGCCCTGAGGATGGCTATCCTGTGGGCGGTCTTCTCGTCACTGTACGTGTGCCCGATGAGGCTTTCCTCGGAGTCGGCGATGACCACGTTATCGGCGTTGGTGAGGATGATGCGCCGCCCGTAGAGGTTCCCCCACTGCACGACGATGCGCTGGACGTTTTCCCAGCTTCCCTCGAGCTGGTAGTAACGCCGCAGTTCCATCTCTATCCTTCTGTCCTGGAGGAGTTCCAGTCTTTCCTCAACGCGGCTGATCTCGTTGCGTGTTGCCTGATAAGTGGAGAAGAATGCGGCACCGATGATGACGATAATCACCAGCGTGAAGGCGGCGAGAAGACGGAACTGCAGGCTATGCATTATCTTCCTGTTCCATGAACTTGTAACCGGTACCATAGACTGTCTTGATGAACCTCGGATGCCTGGGATCTGGCTCCAGCTTGCGACGCAGCTTCAGGATGTGCACGTCAATCGTGCGGTCAAAGCCCTCAAAGTCATGTCCCATGGCCTTTTCAATTATCTGGGCGCGGGTAAAGACTCTCCCCGGTTCCTTGATGAGTACCCCGAGTATCTTGAACTCAACCGGGGTGAGCCCGAGCGGCCTGCCGTTGAGGTAGGCTTCGTGTCTGGTGAAGTCCACGGTAAGCCCGCGGTATTCTATCTTTTCCGGTCCTCTCTCTCCCGGGAGCCGCCTCAGAACGGCACGCACCCGGGCGGCAAGCTCGCGCGGGCTGAACGGCTTGGTAACGTAGTCATCGGCCCCGAGGTCAAGCCCGCGGAGCCTGTCATCATCGGTGGCAAGCGCCGTGAGCATGATGATGGGTACGTCCGACTCCTTCCTCAGGGTGCGGCAGATGTCGAGACCGTTCATGCCGGGGAGCATGATGTCAAGCACGATCAGGTCGGGGCGCGACTCGCGGGCGAGCCTCAGCGCGTCGATCCCGTTATCCGCGGTGAGGACGCGGTAGCCATCGCGGTTGAGGTACATCCTGACCAGATCCACCGTCTTGGCATCATCATCAACGACAAGCACCTTTTTGCCGCTCATCTCGTTTCCCGTCACCTGATATCTTACCTCAATTTATAGTATAAATGTTAAGGAATTATTAAACGGGGCTCAGGCATGTTTGCAGGGTGCAGTCAGCCGGGATAAAGAAAGAGGGGTCTTTCACCCCCCTTTCTGTGGTTCATCGTACCGCGGCGCTGGCTCTTACCAGCCGCCGAAGCCGGACTGGTTACCGGGCCTCTCATCACCGAAATGCCTGGGGCTCTTGAAACCGCGGGGCATGCCTTCGCCACGCATGCCACCGAAGGGGCCAATCTTGTTCGGGCAGAGTCCGGGGATATCCGGGCGGGATTCCCACCACTCCCTGAACTCATCGGTGGGGAAGGCGGGTTTTGCCTTGAGCCAGTTCTTGTAGGCCTCTGCCTGCTCCTCGGTGATCTTGCCCTGCTCTATGAGTGTGTCCAGATAGCGGTCGAGGGCTTCGTCCTTCATGGCCTGGCGTGCCTCGTCAATGGCTTTCTGGAGTTCATCGGCATCGATTGCGGTCCCCGTGTTCTTTTCGTAGATCTGGGCTACCCTTTCCAGGAAAGTCGGCTTTTCGGCCGAAATCTGGCTTGATGTGTCATCGTTTGCCTGGGCGATTGCCACGCCCCCGATGGTCGCCCCGATTACGATGGTGAGGATTGCCGCGATAATGATGAACCTTTTACCTCTTCGCCACATAATTTGTTCCTCCTCTCTCGTGTGCTTTCAATAATAGAGGATAACAGTGAGTTGTTAAAATCCGGTTAATGCAGGGGGCAGGCGGCGGTCTTCGGGACATTTGTCGCAGCCGGTACTTTCGCCGGTGCGGTATGATAAGTGTTAGAATTGGTGGAGATAGGAATGAGGTGAAAAATGGATGGTTCTCGGCCGGTACGCCGTGCGGTCTTCCCGGTGCGTGGCATGAC
>JAOAEN010000189.1 GCA_026416775.1 Dehalococcoidales bacterium | reverse complement strand
GTCAAAATCAAGTCAAATCTTTGTGCGAGTTGTGTTCCTACAAATCATTTGCCGCGCAATAACTTGGATGAATTGATAAACACCGCTACATCCGGCAGAGACTGTGCCGCCGCCGCCATCACCGGGTTGAAGGCACGTGCCGTTTTGCGGTAGACGAGGTTTCCCAGCGTATCTGCCTTATGTGCCTTGATGAGGGCATAGTCCGCGGTGAGGGGCAGCTCCAGGATGTATTGCCTGCCGTTGATCTTCTTTTTTTGCTTTCCTCTGGCGACTACGGTGCCCACGCCCACGGGGGTGTAAAACCCGCCGAGTCCGCCTGCCCCGCACCTTATCCTCTCCGCAAGGGTGCCCTGGGGAACGATCTCGATTTCCAGCTTGCCCTCGTTATAGATGGTTTCCAGGGGTGAGGTGGGGGGCATACCGCCGAGCGCTGGCACCGAGCCGATGAACTTCTTCACCTGGCCCTGTGCAAAGAGAATGCCCAGGTCCTGGTAGCCGCCGGGCTTGATGCGCTTGGTGAGCTCAAAGCCCACCCCGCCCATGTTGGCGATGATGGTGAGGTCTTTTGTCCCCCTGCGGGCAAGGGCAACGATGAGGTTGATGGGAAGCCCGCCGTAGGAGCCGAAGCCACCGACCATAACGGTGGCGCCATCGGGGATATCGGCAACGGCGGCTTCACAACTGGGAAATATTTTGTTTACCGGCATACGCGTTTCTCCCTGCAGGTGCGTTGACACATTGTCAGCGGTGGGAAAATGAACGCTGCGGGAATATTTTAGCAGAAAAAGTAAAGTGCCCCCAATGGAATTCGAATCCATGTTACCGGCTTGAAAGGCCGGCGTCCTAGGCCGCTAGACGATGGGGGCACGCTCATTTTGAGTATAGCAAAAACCATCGTGCCAGACAACGGTCGGTGCAGGTGCGGGTGGAATTCATTAGTGCTGGTGGACATATGGTGCATCTTGGGCATTTTAGGTAGGTTTAAGAAACTGTAATGAATTGTTTATGCGAGGGCAGAAGATTTTTATGGCTTAGTTACATCCCCCCTGCTATCCTGTGAACGCTGGATGGTAAAGCGTTCTGTCCGGCAGTTACCGGGGGTGGGCAGGTCAGGGGAAAGAGTCAGAGGTTCTTGTGAGGGAGGCCAAATATGATCGGGCTCTGGAAAAGGCTAAAGCAAAACGAAAGGGGCATCACCGGGCTTGAGACGGCGATTATCCTGATCGCCTTTGTCATCGTCGCCTCGGTGTTTGCCTATGTCGTCCTCTCGGCAGGCGTCTTCTCATCGCAGAAGGTCAAGGAGGCCGTCTCCACCGGTGTCCAGTCAACGACGGCAACACTTGAGATCAGGGGGAACATCATTGCACGCATGGACGAAAGCACGGTGAAGGAAGTCTTCTTCTGCATCGGTATTCCCCCGGGTGGTGGTGCCGTTGACTTCACACCTTCGGGGGCAGCCGGTGATAACCGCACGCACCTGATCATCATCTCGTACAGCGACCCGAACGTTTACATACCGTCGCTCAACTGGACGGTCGAAAGGCTGAGCTGGGGTAACGATGACTATCTCCTTGACCCGAACGAGCTTTTCCTGCTGCACGTTTACATGCCTGAAACGGCAAACATCACGGTTGGCCCGTACGATACATTCTCGCTTGAAATCAAGCCTCCCGAAGGTGCGGTGCTGACGGTGGAAAGGACAATCCCGGCAAGGGTTACCGAGTACGTAAACCTGCACTGAGAACCTGAAAGGAGCGGCAGTGTAAAAAGACTGACTCTTCTGGCGGATACGGCAAGGGCGGCATCGGACTGGTGCCGCCTTTATTTTTGGGCTTTCATCGCCCAGAGGACTTTGAGAATGCGCCTGCGGCTGTCAAGCGGGACGGGCAGTCCCCGTTCAAAGAGGTCAACATGCCTGGCAGGTACCCGGGCGAGTGCGGCAAGTTCTTCCTGCGTGAGGAGATATCTAACGCGCAGTTGCTTGCTCCTTGCCCCGTAAGGTGCCTCGCCGATGTGGAAGACTTCCGCAATCTTCATGGCTTACTGCCTTTCAGCGTCAGGATATACCGTATGATGCCCCATCACAATCAGGAAGGCACGGTTTTCTTTTGAGGGGTAACCCTCAATATGGACTTGCGTGTTTGCCTTTACGTCTGATAAGCTTTGAGGCGGGAAGGTAGAAATGGCTTTGGACCTTTCAGTCCAGCTTGCACCGCGCAATCGGCGGGGGCTCATACTGGCAAATCCCGTGATGACCGCCTCCGGCACCTTCGGCTATGGGCTGGAGTACAGCGGGCTTGTCGATATCCAGCGCCTGGGGGCGATTGTCTGCAAGGGCACCACGCTCAGGCCACGCGAGGGGAATGCTCAGGTCCGTCTTGTTGAGGTGAGCGGGGGCGTGATCAACTCCATCGGGCTGCAGAACATCGGCGTTGAGGCGCTCATCCGGGAAAAGGCGCCCGTCTGGGCAACATGGCGGGTGCCGGTGATCGTCAATATTGCCGGGGAAAGCGTCGAGGAGTACGAGGAGCTTGCCCGTCGCCTTGACGGGGTGGCGGGCATAAGCGGGATTGAGGTTAACATAAGCTGTCCGAACATCAGGGACGGCGGGGCTACCTTCGGCACGGTGCCGGAAACCGCCGCCGGGGTGG
>JAOAEN010000188.1 GCA_026416775.1 Dehalococcoidales bacterium | reverse complement strand
TCACAGTAGTTCACCTGGATGTAGACCATGGACACCTGCACGTCCGGCTCCAGGTCGCTGCTGTAGAGGCCGAACTGCTCAAGGGGACTTGCCCCGGTGCCGTTGATATCCTCCGCCGTCCAGGCGGCGCCCGTGGCGGGGTTCGTCGTCCATGAGTAGCTGTAGTTTGCCCAGCTCGTAGTGGGGTTATTGCCTGAAGACGGGTAGTAGTAGCTTCCCCTAACCTTGATGGCGGGGCGGATGTCGTTGGTGCCACTGCTGGCATCCTTCGCCCGGACATAGACGGTGACACCCGAGATGACCGAGCCGGCGGGGATGGCAAACGTGGGAAAGGTGAAGAGCTGGTAGGCATAACCCGAGCTTATGTCAACGCCGGTGATATAGTCGCCGTCATTCGGGGTGGTCTCGTCCACCTTGCTCCAGTAGGGGGCAGCATCCCAGCTACCGCGCCTGTTACCATCGCCCGTGGGTACGGCCGTCCGGCTCTCGTCACTCTGGTTCCTCGTCCACCGGGAGAAGCCCGCGCAGTCCTCGTTGAGGACGTTCACTTTTGCCGCCTCATTGCGCCAGCCCGCCCAGTAGAGAAAGGCGTAGAGGGCATCGGCATTCTGGGGGATGCTTGTCAGGTTGAAGGAGCTGGGGGTGTTCCAGGTCTCGCGGATACGGTCGCCGTTATTGTCCGAAAGCAGCGAGTTACCAATGGCGACGTAGTCGCCGGAGATGGCATCTCCAAGCTGCCGCAGCTCGGTTCTCGAAGAGTACGCCTCGACAGCGGTATCCCCGCTCCTTGAGACGATGCGGTAGAAGCGGGTGTCCACGTCCCAGGAAACGGGGACATCGTTCGGGTTGGCGTAGCCCAGTGCGCCGACCTCCATATTAGTGGTGATCCAGCCGACGGCGAGAGGTAGCCAGTCGGGGTGCTCGGGGGGCGGGTTATACCCGAAGGAGAACTCAAGCACCATGGGGATCGTCTGGGGGTCGACCCCCGGGAAATCGGTGAACAGGGGATAGGGTGGGTCGTAGCGCCAGACAACGGTGCTGCCCCCGGGGACCTCCGCTACGGTGACTTCGTCCGGGTAGTATGGGGCATTCTCATCGTCCATCAGGGTGCAGATGCCCGCGTAGGTGAAGCCGTGCGGCAGCCAGACGCCGAGCGATTTCACGGAGAGGTTATCGCCGGTATCCGGCGTGTACTCAATCTTGATGCGGTAGGGCTGCCCCGGGCTTGAGCCGGCGGTGCCCATCACGTTGAGCTTTCCCGACTCGATGATCGCCTTGAGCTGGTCGGGAGTAAGACCGAGGCTGTCCGGCGTTACATCGCTGGGGAACCAGATGTTCATGATGGAGAAGTTGGCGCTCGCACCGTTGAAGCTGTCCGTCGCGTACGGGAAGGCGGTCGCGAAATCGTAGGGGTGGTAGTCTCCCCCCAGGAAGTCGAACTTGATGCGCCATAGCCCGTCCTCGATGCCGGAGTCGGCGGTGTAGAGCTCGCGGGAATGGTCTTCGTAAAGCCTGCCGGTCTTGAGGGTAGTGGCAAGGTGGGAGAGGGTGGGTACCAGCGTGAGGCTGCCCAGCATGAGGAAGATCAGCACGATGAGGAGAGCATTCCCTGTCTCCCCGGGAAACGGGCTGGTGGGGGCGGACTTTCCTTTCATAAGCCCTCTTCTCCGTGCTAGAGTTCCGCTCGCGGGGTGATGGATTTCTGCCGGCTTATCGTGATGGAATTGCGTCCGCTGCCGCTGCGGGCGGTGATGGTGATTTCCAGCTCCCCGGTAAGCGGGTTCCGGATGATGCTGGAGCTATCGGGGTCAATATCCTGCGCGATGAGCATCTCCTGCGCGCTACCTTCGCCGATGCGGAAAAGGCGCTTGAGGGTATTGTTCTCCGTGTAGTAGGTGACGCAGGTGGCGACATGATCCCACGTCTCCCATGTGATGGTGATGTTTGCCGTGGCAAGGCTTGTGGTGGTGGTGATGCTCTGTGCCATCTGTGCGTCACGGCTGATGTAATGGACGGCGTTGAGGACCTGACGGGTAAGCGCCGCGACCTCGTTGTTCCTTGATACCTGGGTGATCGTCTGGGCATTGGCCACGGTGGCACCGAGGGCGATGATGCTGGTGAGGCAAAGCACGACGACGATCTCGATCATCGTGTAGCCCGCTTCGGTGCGGTGGCACTTGGTTGGTCTGTACCGTAACATGGTCGTCCCTTTTCAACTGCGGTCTGTCTTGTAGCCTTCCAGGGTCAGCACCGCACGGTTCTGGTGGGTAATGGTGATGGTAATCTTCTGGATGCTGCCGTTTCTTTCGTCGGCGACAGCTATATCGGCGGCGTAACCGGGGAAGGTGGCAAGCAGGCTTGAGGGGACATCGTATTCCGCCGCGTAGGGCTGTTTCTTTACGTGCTCCATGATGCCCTCGGCGAGGATTTTGGCGGCGGTCCTTTCCTCGCTCATGGCACGGGCGGAGGTCGTGATCATGAGGGCACTGAAGAAAGCCGTGCCGATGATGCCCAGGATTGCCACCGCAACGATGGTCTCAATGAGCGAGACCCCATTCTGTCCTGCTGACCGGCGTAAGCGCTTGAACATAACCGTTTGGCCGTGCTGGCTGCATTCGGCCTCACGGCTGTCTCTTATACACATCTCCGAGCCCACGAGACCAG
>JAOAEN010000187.1 GCA_026416775.1 Dehalococcoidales bacterium | reverse complement strand
CTCATGGGCTTTCTCATGTACGTGCAGCGCTTTTTTGAACCGGGGCTTGAGCTTTCCATGCAGTACACCGAACTGCAGCGCGCCATGGCCTCAGGTGCCCGTATCTTTGAGCTCCTTGACGTGCGCCCGGAGATCCAGGACAGCCCCGATGCCGTGGAACTGCCCCCGATAAAGGGGGAGATCAGGTTTGAAAATGTGAGCTTCAGCTACGAGCCGGGGAAAGAAGTGCTCCACGATATCAACCTCACCATCAGGCCCGGGGAGACGGTGGCCATCGCCGGGCAGACGGGCTCCGGCAAGAGCAGCCTCGTCAACCTCATCGCCCGCTTCTACGAGGTTGAAAAAGGGGCGATCAAGATAGACGGCCACGACATCCGCAGGGTAACCCAGGAGTCCCTGCGGCGGCAGATCGCCATCGTCCCGCAGGACCCCATCCTCTTCACCGGCACCATTGAGGAAAATATCAGGTACGGTCGCCCCGATGCCACGCGTGAGGAAGTCATTGAGGTGGCAAAGTTGGTCGGCGCCCACGGCTTCATCAGCCGCCTTGAAAAGGGGTATGATGCCCAGGTGGGGCAGCGGGGTGTGAACCTGAGTGCCGGGCAGAGACAGCTCATCTGCCTTGCCCGTGCCCTCATTGCCCGCCCCCGGATCCTCATCCTTGATGAGGCTACCTCAAGCGTGGACACGCACACCGAGCGTATCATGCAGCGGGCGCTGCGCAAGCTTGCCAAGGGGCGCACCTGTCTTATCATCGCCCACCGGCTTTCCACCGTGACCAACGCCGACCGCATCATCGTGCTGGAAAACGGGAAGATCGCCGAGGAGGGTTCCCACCGCGAGCTTATCGCCCGGCAGGGTATCTACTATCACATGTACCAGACCCTGAGTTCCACGGGGCTTGCCGCCTAGGGACGGGCGAGGTTTGCCCTGTTGGGGGCTGAACCGCTATGATAGGGGGAAATGGGCGCACTCTCAGGCAGGGAAATCCGCCGTCTGGTCATGACGCAGAGTCCCCCTCTTGTTGAAGGCTGGCTTGACCTTGAAGCGCAGCTTCAGCCCAACGGCTTTGACCTCACCCTGCGCGAGGTGGGTACCCTGCGGGGAGCGGGCAGGCTGGGGGTGAGTAACGGGGACAGGGTAATCCCTCCGGTTGAGCCCCTGCAATTCGGCGCCGACGGTTACCTTGACCTTGAGCGCGGGATTTACCTCATCACCTATAACGAGGTTGTCCACCTGCCGAAGCACGTCATGGCGCTGGGGCGGACACGCTCTTCGCTATTGCGCTCGGGGGTGAGCATCGGCACCGCCGTCTGGGATGCGGGCTACGAGGGGCGCTCGCAGTCCCTTCTCATCGTCCATAATCCCGCCGGATTTCGCATCCAGCGCCACGCCCGCGTCATGCAGCTCGTCTTCTTTTACCTCACCGATGAATCGGAAGGCTACCGGGGGATCTATCAGGGAGAGAACATCTAGCTAGGGTTTCTCGCCCTCGCGGGCTTTGCGGAGAAAGCCGTCAATCCGGCGGATGAACTCCTGCGGCTGCGTGCGGTAGGACTGGCTGTGGAGGCTTCCCTCGACTTCCCAGAAGGCGCATTGCGGGTTGCGGGCAAGCCGGTAGAGGTGCCGCATCTCTTCCTGGGTGATGTATTCGTCCTTTTCTTCGTGGATGAAGAATACCGGGCAGTCTATGCCGCCGATGACGTCCTGCGGGTCAACGGGGGTGAAGCGGTAGATGGTGCGGCAGGCGAGCATCACGCCCGGGGCAAAGATATGCACGATGAACCCCGGGATTCCGTATTTTACCGCCTGTCTTACGACCATATTCTTCACCGTGGCAAAACAGCCCACGAGCACCACCGCCCCGATGTTTTCCCTGCTGGCGAAGACGGCAGAAGCCGCCGCCCCGGCGCAGAAGCCCAGGAGGCATATCTGATCGTCGGAGAAGCCGCGCGTCCTGAGGTAGTCCACCGCCCCGCCGATATCCGCCTCGATATTCCGGAGCACCTGCCCTTTGCCCTGTGACTCTCCCCTTCCCCTCAGGTCGAAGAGGAGGACGTCGTAGCCCGTGCTCACCAGGTCGTGCGCCAGATTGAGGGTGTCCACGTTGTCATCAAGGCGGTTCTGGTAGCCGCCGTGGATTATGGGGATGACCGTCCTGCCCTCCGAGGGAAGGTACCAGCCCCTGAGGGTGATGTTCTCGCCGCGGCTGAGGAAGGCCACGTCCTCGTAAGCAAGCCCGACCGCCGCCGGGGTGATGTCTGCAAGCGGCAGGCGCGGCACCACCGTCGCCGCATGGGCACCGTAGATGGACAGCCCCGCGTAGATTACCGTGACCGCTGCCAGAACGATAAGGACGCCCCTGACATATTGGTATGCCATGCCTTCCCCCGGCTAGTCCCGTATTTCCTCTCCGACCACGTACCATGAAAACGGGGGTAGCGAGGTATCGACGGTAAAGCGGGTGATGCTGAGGCGGGGCAGTTCCCGCTTCAGCGCCGTCACGTCCACCGGTTCAAAGCTCTGGCGGTTACTGCGGTAGGCTTCCTCGGTAAGGGCGTTGGAAGTTGAGGTGCTTCTGTCCCGCCCGAGAATGCGCTCAAGGGCAACCTGCTCCGGGCAGGTGGTCTCGGCAATGAAGAACGGTCTTGCATGGTGCACGGCGATATCCGCCG
>JAOAEN010000186.1 GCA_026416775.1 Dehalococcoidales bacterium | reverse complement strand
GCTGTAGGTGGTGCTCTTGGTCAGCCATGAGCCGGTTTCCCCCTGCGCTATGTAGGCCTTTGCCACGTTACTGCCGATTACTGTCCGCACTGTCCCGTCGCTTTTCCTTATCAGGACATCGATGTTGAAATTCGCGTCCTCGTCATTTTGCGGGAAATAGCCGTCCGTCTCGATGCGGCAGCGGTAGCAGACGGTCCAGTCTTTTGACGGGATTTCAGTAATCCCGGTAAGCGGTATTATCAGCCTTGACTGGCGGCTCGTATTCCCCGCGGTGCGGAGGATTTTGCGGGCACTTTCGTTCTGCGAAAAACTTGCCATAAAGGTGAGCCCGGTGCTGTCAGCGGGCGTGGCGGCGACCAGTTCGTAGTATTCGCTGCCGTTGGACTTCACCGTTTCCCGGTGGGGGACGAGCAGGACGTATCCCGTGCTCAGGAAGGAAGCCGTATCGTTGACCCCGTTGGGGGAGGCAACGGTAATGGCGCCGGTGGAGTTTTCCCCGGGTAACGGGTCTAGCCGGGCAAGTATCACCATTTCTTCGCCGGGGTTGAGGATCCCGGGGTCAAAAAGCTCCTCGTGGGCGTAACCGCCGAGCCTGATCCTGGCTTTTCCCCAGTGGTTGGCACTGGTATTACCGGTGGTGTAGGGGAGCCATTCCGTGCGGTAACCACCGGAGACATCATAGTAGTGGGCGATGAAGTCCCACTTGTCAAATCTTGCCAGCTTGGTCTGCCCGGTATTCTTCACCGTCACGCGCAGATGGTCCGCCCAGGTCAGTTCGGCGTACCTGACATCCAGTCCCGTGCGGGCTACTTCTCCTTCCCTGATGCTGATCTTCTCCACGCTTACGGCGCAAGCATCAGTTGAGGTCAGTATCCCCTGGGATAACGTCATCCCGCCGAGCATGATCAGGGCTACGCATACGATGGAGACAACAATGGTTGCCATTTCCCGTTTCTCCCGCGGTGGTGTACTGCTCCCTGCATCTCGTTTTTTTCTACAGCGTTTTATCGGTAATCCGATAGGTCAGCCCGCCTTTCCCCGGTGTTCCCGCCTACGGGGTAAAGTAGGCATGGGCGGTGATGCCGCTGGGCGTGCTTACCACCACCATGTTGGTGGTATTGGCACCCACCGGCGGGTTAAGCTGTGCCCGTATCAGCATCTCCTCCTTTGGGTTCAGTATGTCCGGGTCAAAGACTTCGTTTCCCCCGTCGAGCCTTATCCAGGCGATTTCCCACCGGTTGTCCGCCAGTCCCGAAGCGGTGTAGGGGAGCCAGGATACCTGGTAGTTGCCGGTGCTGTCGTAATACTGGACGATGACGTCCCATTTGGCGAAATCCGCAAGCTTTACCTGACCGCTGTTTTCCAGTATCACTTCCAGCGTGTCCGGCCGGGGAAGGCTGGCGCTCAGGGCAGTCAGCCCGGTCCGCATGATGATTTCGGTGCGCTCGCCGATCTCCCCGAGCCCGCTGGTGCTTGCGTCCACCGAGTTTATGAAGCCCTGGGAAATGGTCATCCCGCCAAACAGGATCAGGGCAATGCATATCACCGAGACAATCACCGTCTCCATCGCTTGCTCCGTTACATGCTGAAGAAGTACTCGTCATATATGCCGTTCGGTAAAATGAACTTGGCGAAATAAAGCCCGCTTCCGGGGTCGCTGTTAAAGGTAATGGTAATTTTCAGGGTGGCACTGGTCACCCACTGGGTATCATTTTCCAGACTGTATTCCCAGTACGGGTAACTGCCCTGGGCATCATCAACATAAGGTACGCGGTCAAAGTCTCCTTCCTGACCGAAAAAAAGATCGCTGTCTTCAACGTTAGTGATACGCTGGGTACCGATGTTCTTTACCCAGAGGTAGATCTGGGTACGGTTGGCGGAGCTTGCCGCATGGACAATGCTGATCCTTGTCTTCATCCGCTCGTCCACCTTCTCGGCCATGCTGACCATGGCCTGGGTGGAGCGGTTTACCATCGGATAAACGCTGTTAAAGACAAATATCATGCACACAACCCCCGCGATGATGAGTAACGCTGTCGTTACAGCCTTGTCCACAAAAGACCTCCATCGTTACGGAGCAGGTACTTGCGGCAATCATCCCCACGTCCTCCGCGCTTTCCGGGAAGCGGGCGGTTTTTCCTTTTTGCTCGGCAGTTCTGGGGGCAGGGGAAGGGTAGATTATCACCTTATCCCCTGCCCCCCTTTAACCCTGCGGCTCTTAGCGCAGGTTCATGATCTTGTCCATGTAGGCCGGCGTGGTGCGCTCGATCTCAAGCACCGCACCGAGGGGTGTCTGGAGAATCAGACTGAACTCGGTGTTGACGTTGAGTGGCGTAGTCAGGGCGTCAATGAGGTTACCGGCACCTTCCCCCGCGTTATCATCGCCGATGATGATCTTGAATTTTTCCTCGGACTCAAGGAGGTAGTCAGTGTCTGCGGCGAGTTTTTCCACACTCCAGTAAAGGTCGTTTACCGTCTGGTACTTGTCAATGTAGTTGATGACTACCTTGTTGGGGCTTCCATCAGCGGCCTTACCGGTCGCATTGTCGGCGTCGGGCGGGGTGAAGATGGAGTGCGAGTACCCTTTGGGCCCCAGGCCCGGCACCGCGTCCCAGGCCAGCTTGGCGCCGGTGGCGATGACCAGGAAGTCGTAGTCCAGGACGGTTCCATCGGCCAGCAT
>JAOAEN010000185.1 GCA_026416775.1 Dehalococcoidales bacterium | reverse complement strand
GGGGTAAATGATGACATATCCCGCGTTTGAGAAGGACGACTACTTCAAAATAGATGTTGAGTGTCACCTGAGCGGGGACATCAAGAAATACATTGACTACTTCCCCGCCTACAAGCAGTGGTGGGAAGGCACGAGCATGACCGCCCGTGCCTTCGGCGCCGTCCCCAAGGCCCACAGCAGCGAGGCCCCCAAGGCCAAGCCCGCCAAGCCCGAACTCCCCGAGGACGAGCAGCTCCTCGTCTACATGGACCGCTACGGTGTTGATATGGCCTGTGTGCTCCCCGAGTCCATGATGGACACCACCGGCTATTCCACCAAATGGTCGACGAACGGCTACCTCCTTGCCGCCGTGGAGAAGCACCCCGACAGGTTTATCCTGCAGGCAAATGTCGGCCCGTTTATCCAGAGAGGCATCAAGAATGCCCTCTGGGAGCTCGACTACCTCGTTCAGGAAAAGGGCTGCAAGATCGTCAAGTTCTATCCACCCGAGGACACCTACATCAACGACGAAAGGCTCTGGCCGTTCTACAAGCGCTGCGAGGAACTAGGGGTTATCGTTTCCATCCACACCGGCTTCAGCTGGTGTCCGCCGGGCAAGTCCAAGTACTGCGTACCGATCCTGCTTGAGGATGTGGTCAACGACTTCTGGGACCTTAAGGTAATCGCCTTCCATGCCGGCTGGCCTTACTGCCATGACCTGAACATGATCGCCCTCACCCATCCTAACGTTTACATCAGCCTCAGCCTCATCATGTCCTGGTCGCAGAACGCCCCGCGCCGGCTTGCCGAGATCATCGGCGAGGCGATCCAGTTTGCCGGTCCCGAAAGGATCATCTGGGGCACCGATTTCTACGGTGCCGGCGGCCTCATCCGCCTTGCTGTGGAAGGCCTCCGGAAATTCGAGATGCCCGAAGACCTCCAGAAAGGCTACGGCTATGCCCCGGTCACCGATGAAGTCAAGCGGATGATCTTCGGTGGTAACCTCGCCCGACTCCTGAACATAGATACGTCAAAGAGGCGTGTCAAATAGAAAACAGATAGAAAGGAGAAAGATGTCTACTGAATTTCCGTTACTCTTCTCACCCATCAAAGTAGGCCCGCTGGAGCTCAAGAACAGGATCGGCGGCTCCTGCACCACCACCGGCGGTGCCGACGTCAACGGCTACATCCGTGAAGAATGTATCTACTCGTACGCCGCCCGCGCCGAAGGTGGCGCTGCCTTCATCACCATTGAGTGTACCTTCGCCACCGACTGGGGCGCCAAGACGACCAGCTTCGGCAACCCCCGCATCAGCGGACGTTCCTACTACGAAGGGATGTCCAACCTCGCCGAGGGCATCAAGCAGATGGGCGCCAAGGCATTCATCCAGATCACGCCCAGCTTCGGTCGTCAGGGTTCTGGCCGTATCTCCGGTGAGGTACCCGGAGCCCCTTCCGCCATCCCCTCCGAGCGCCCCAAGGACTATGACCTGAGGATCATGCCCCGCGGCTACGAGACCAGGGCACAGACGCTCCAGCCTACCACCGTCCCGAAGGTACTCACCATCGAGGAAATTGAGTACATGGAAAGGACATTCCCGGATGCCGTGGCAGCGGCGAGGATCTGCGGCTTTGATGCCGTTGAGTTCCACAGCCCGCACGGCTACCTCATCCACCAGTTCCTTTCCCCGCGCTCCAACAAGCGCAATGACCTTTACGGTGGCTCGCTGGAGAACCGCTTCCGCTTCCTGCGCAACCTGCTGATTGCCTCCCGCCGCCGCGTCGGTGCGGACTTCTGCCTGGGTATCCGTCTGAGCGGCGATGAGCACATGCCGGACTCCATCCACGAGGATGAACTCATCCAGGTTGCCAAGTGGTGCGAGGAGCTGGGTGCCAACTACATCCACCTGTCCGACGGTTCCTACGAAGCCCGTCAGTACTTCTTCCCGCAGGATCCGTTCTGCTTCATCAACCATGCCAAGAACTTCAAGAAAGAACTCAAGATCCCCTTGATGGTACCTGGTCAGCACGATCCGTACCTTGCCGAGGAAGTCCTGCGCAACGGATGGGCTGATGTCATTACCATGGGGCGCCAGCTCGTGGCTGACCAGCGGACGCCGCGCAAGTGGCAGGAAGGCAGGGTTGACGAGGTCGTGCGTTGTCTGCGCTGCAACGTCTGTCTTGCCCGCTTCAACCGCGGTCTTGCCATCCGCTGCGCGGTGAACCCGAACATCGGCCGCGAAAAGTACGATCCCAAGTACACCAGCACCAGCACCGCCCAGGTGCTGCGCCCGCTGCCCGAGCCCTACATGCCGCCCTGCCAGAATACCTGCCCCGGCGGTCTCGACATCAATGCCTACGTGCTCATGGCTTCCCGCGGCCAGATGGGCGAGGCCTACCGCTACCTCAAGCAGTACACCCCGTTCCCCGGCGTGCTCGGCCGCGTCTGCCCGCATCCGTGCGAGAAGGAATGTAACCGCGGCAAGCTGGATGACCCGATCGCCATCAACAACATCAAGCGCTACGTGGCGGACTGGGTCATGGAGAATGGGCTGCCTGACTATCTTAAGAAGCAGAGCCTGCCCGAGAAGTGCCCGATTACCAAGAAGGAAAAGGTCGCCATCGTCGGTTCCGGTCCCGCCGGTCTTACCGCTGCTTACTTCCTCATCAAGAAGGGCCTGTCTCTTATACACATCTCCGAGCCC
>JAOAEN010000184.1 GCA_026416775.1 Dehalococcoidales bacterium | reverse complement strand
CATAGTTGGTGGCCTCGTAGCCCGATATCTCCGAGGAAAGTGTCCAGGATATGCCGGCGCCTTCGGCGAGGATGGCAATGGCGATGACGCCTTCCGGGTTGGAAATGATGTCCCCGGCGCTGGGGATGAAAAGCACCTCCGCCCCTGTCCTGTCCCACGGCACCGTGAAATTGATCCCGGTCGCTTCGCCGAACTCTTCTTCAAGGAACCTCATGTTATCCACTGCCACCCCGGGTCTCATGCCGGTGGGTGAGCCCGCGGTGAGCTGGAGCACCGTGCCTTTTTCGTGGAGTTCCTGCGGTGCCCAGCCGAGCTCCTGGCTGAAGAGCTTGCGGATCTCCCGCGTGATCAGGGCGTTGTCCACGCCCATCGGGCAGGCCTGGGCACAGCGCCGGCAGAGGTTGCAGCGGTAGGCAAGCTCGTAAAGGCGGCTTATCACCGTGAAGTTGAGTTCAATGTCTCCCCTAAGCTTTGATAGTAACCCGCCGGCGGGCCTTGCGTATTTGTTGACGATGCGGCGGAAGACCTCGCTGCGGTAGATGGGGCGGTAAAGCTCGTTCTTGCCGCTGGCAAGATAGACGTGGCAGGCATCGCTGCAGGTCTGGCAGCGGGCGCAGTGGTCAAGGGAGAGAAGGAGCGGCTGGAGGAACGTCCAGTTGTCGTCTTTGCTGAGGAGCTTGCTTACGCCGGCAATGAAGCGTTCGACGGTCTCCTTTTGTCCTGCGGTGCTTCTGAGCAGGGCGAGGGCACAGAAGCCGTCGAGGTCGCTTGCAAGCCGGCTTTTCTGGTCCGGCGTAAGCTCTGTCACCGGCGGGAGTGCTTCTGCCCTGTCGTAGGGAGGAGGAAGGGGAATAAGCCCGTCCGGACGGATGATGGAAAGGGTATCTTCGCCCCGTCTGGAGATGTCTGTTATCTTAAGCGGTTGCGTTTTCTTCATTGCTTCCGGTGATGATTTCCTTCCAGCTTTTCCCGCTTGCGGCGATATGCGGGGCAGACCAGCTTGCGGGGCGGGAGAAAGTGCCCTCCAGCCTCTGCGCCAGGTGTTTATCCGTCAGGGCGTTGTCCCAGCGCACGGCGTGATAGGTGAAGTATTTGGCAAGGAAATGGAACATGTCGGTGAAGGGCAGGCAGGCGACAAAAAGCGAGGCGATGACGATGTGTACGGCAAGCGCCGGGGACGCGCTGATGGTGCCGTTGATGGCGACGAGGTCCTTGATGAAGGCGGCAGTTTCGCGGGGAAAGTCAGCGCTGCCGAACAGGGCGCCAAGACCGCTTGCGAAGAGGGCAAGGAGGAAGGAGAGCTTGAAGTAGAGCGCGGGGCTCGTGAAGTTGCGGTAACGGCTTTCCAGCACCCGCTTAAGGATGAGTGCCAGCACCCCGGTTGCCCCGGCAAGGTAGCCTGCTGCGGCGATTGCTAAAGCCGCCCGCTCGGTGCCGGCGGGTGTTGCCGCGTCCCTGTCCACTGCCATGAAGATGGCGTTGGTGAGGTGCAGGATGAGGCTGATTACGGTGAGATAGACCCCGCCGTGCAGAAGGAGGGAGAACGGCCAGAGGGCGCGGTTGGTCTTGAAGATGCCCTTCATCAGGGCAATTTCCCGCACCATGTAGATTATCCCCGGAAGCCTCCGCCGCTTCGGTGGTTTCTGCCACCACCCGCCTTCTTCAAGGTGAGAGCCGCCGTGGCTATCTCCTCTTTCGCCGGGGATGGGGGCAAGCTCCCAGCGCAGGTGGGGTGCAAGATTCATGAGGGTAGCAAACCGATAGGTACTTGCCCCGAGGAAGATGGCCAGTGCCGTGAAGACCAGGACATACCAGAGGATACCTGACATAATACTTTACTCTTGATTACGCCCTTGTTTTGAAGCTATCGATGATGAATTCGGCGGCAAGCCTTGCCCCGATGCCCGGCGGCAGCCCGCATTTCTCAAAGCCCTTCTCGTGGGTGAACTGAACCATGG
The DNA here is from genome assembly GCA_026416775.1 of Dehalococcoidales bacterium. Classification (GTDB taxonomy): domain Bacteria; phylum Chloroflexota; class Dehalococcoidia; order Dehalococcoidales; family RBG-16-60-22; genus JAOAEN01. Next base: position 745 of record JAOAEN010000184.1, on the reverse strand, counting down.
CAGCTTCGCTTTCGCCGGGGTTCAGGGGATGTCCCAGGATCACATTCTCGATGATATCGGAGCAGTGGATGTGCCCGATGGTATCCTCGAAAAAGGCGATCAGCTTCTGGGCGACGATCATGGGGTTCCTGAGCGGGTCTTCCATGATGGAGAGGTCAAGGGGGTCGTCGCTGCCGAAGAAAAGGCCGAAGGTAATGAGGCTGCCGGTAATCCCGCCGCAGATCTCGCCGGTACCCCCGATGCCGGGAAACGTGGTCAGTGCCTTAATGATCTCCATGTTGCCCAGGCCGAACTCTTCCATCAGTGCCATTGCCGTGCCCTGGGCGCAGTTCTTGAAGATGAAGTTGTATTCCTCTGCCCTGCGCTGTACCCGGTCAAGGATTTCCTGCTTCTGGGCAAGAAGCGTCCCCGGGTCGAGTTTTTTCCGCGGGATGCCCTGTTTTGCCATCCGGGCGACTCTTGCCCGGATGCCTTCCACATCCCAGGTCCTTTCCGCAAGCTCGTCAACCTTCTTCCTGAGCTGGGCATGCTCTGCCATAACTGCCACCTCCTTGTCCTCTGGTATCTGCTCCAGATTGTAGTGGCTTGTGCGTTTTTTGGCAAATGGCAGTGGCGGGAAAAAACGTCCCTGTCTCAGGATGTGGCTGTCCTGCGGGGTGGCGGATGCCTTCCCAAGACCGCGGCGGCTAAACGGGGAGGGGGAGTGGTACCGGCTTGCCCAATAGCACCCCGACCCGGGCAAGGA
>JAOAEN010000183.1 GCA_026416775.1 Dehalococcoidales bacterium | reverse complement strand
GCGGTGCCGGTACCCGGGTGATTGACTGCGGGGGAAGTGCCGTTCTTCCCGGTTTCATCGATGCCCACCTGCATCTCTTCTCCCTCATCAGGCAGTCCCTGAGCATTGACCTTTCACCGCGGTCGGTGCGCTCCATTGCCGAGATTAAAGAGCTCATCCGCCGCCGCGCCGCAGTCACCCCGCCCGGGCAATGGATAAGCGGCACGGGTTACAACGAGTTCTATCTTGCCGAGGGGCGCTGCCCCACCCGCTGGGATATTGATGAGGTTGCCCCGGACAACCCCGTCGTCCTCACACACCGCTCGCTCCACGCCTGCGTGCTCAACAGCGTTGCCCTTTCCCTTGCCGGGATTACCGCCGTGACGGAAGCACCGCCCGGAGCCAGCATTGAGCGCGACCTTGCCACGGGAGAGCCGAACGGCATCCTCATCGGGATGCTGGGCTATATCCGGAGCCGTGTGATGCCCCCGCTTTCGGCCGCCGAGCTTGATGAAGGGATAGCTCTGGTGAACCGCCGTCTTCTTTCCTGCGGGATAACCTCATTTCATGAGGCGACCTACCGCAATGACCGTGAGCGCTGGGAGCTCATCCGGGGCTGGCAGGAGGCGGGAAAGCTGCACGGCCGCGTTTACATGATGGTGGGGCGCGATACCTACCGCAGCTTTCACGAGGCAGGCATGGCTACGGGATGCGGGGATACCCGCCTTCGTCTCGGGGCGGTGAAGGTTATGCTTGAGGTCTCTCCCGATCAGGAGGCATTAGACATCCTTGCCCTTGAGGTGCACCGGGCGGGTTTTCAGCTTGCCTTTCATGCCGTTGCCGAAAGCAGCATTGAGGCCGCCGCAAATGCCATTGAGCGGGTTAATGACGGTCTGCCGCTGAACAAGAGGCGTCACCGCATTGAGCACGGCAGCGAATGTTCGCCTTCCGTGCTGGAGCACCTGCGGAGGCTGGGTGTTCTCGTCGTTACCCAGCCGCCATTTGTCTACTACAGTGGCGAGCGCTACCTTGCTACGGTGCCCCCGGAGAAAATCCCCTGGCTTTACCGCATCCGCAGCATGCTTGATGCGGGGCTGGTGGTTGCCGGCAGTTCCGATGCCCCGGTGGTGCCGGAAAACCCACTTGTCGGGGTCTATGCTGCGGTAAGCCGCCGGGCAGAAAACGGCGAATTACTCCTTCCTCATGAGGCGGTGAGTGCGGAGGAGGCGCTTGCCATGTACACGAAGGCGGCGGCTTACGCCTCGTTTGAGGAGGGGATCAAGGGCAGCCTTGCCCCGGGAAAGCTTGCCGATATCGTCGTCCTGAACGGTGACCCAACCCGCGTGAGCCCGGGGGAAATCAGGGACATCCGCGTGGAAATGACGGTTATCGGCGGGAGGATCGTCTGGTGCGCCTAGGTTACGCCGATGACGGTGGCGATGGCGTAGTCCCGCGAGTGGGCAAGGCTCACGTCGATCTCGCGGATGCCGAGTGTTTCTGCCACCTTCTTTGCCCTGCCGCTGAGCCTGATCCACGGCTTACCGCTGGGATGGTGGAGCGTTTCAATCTCCCGCCAGCCCACCCCCCGGTTACCGGTGCCGAGCATCTTCATCACCGCCTCTTTGCTCGCAAAGCATGCCGCAAGCTGTGGCACGCGGTGCCCGTAGCTGTCTCTTTCGGCTTCGGTGTAGACGCGGGAAAGGAAGCGCCCGTCCCAGCGCTCAAGCGCCTTGCCAATTCTTGCTATCTCGATGATATCCGTGCCGATGTGGTGTGGCATTGCGGCGGAGCCTATCTTTTCAGTGCTTCGTTAAGTTCGCCGATAAGCCTCTTCAGGAGGCGCTGCGGCGGCTTGTCAAGCAGGCTGGTGTAGAGCGGGGTGATAGAGATATAGCCGTCCATCACCGCCCGGATGTCGCTTTCGGCATCCCCGGCATGGTCAAGCCTCTCCCGCACGAGCTGGTAGCGTCTCTCGCTTGAATACTCGTTTTCGGCAACGGTGTTGATATGGCTTGCCCGTGCCAGTCGGGTGAGCTTCAGCCCGCGCACCTCTTCAAGCGCGAGGTCGGGTACGTTCACATTGAGGAATATCCTGACCGGGCGGTGCTCCAGAACTTTTGCCGCAAGCACCGCCGCAAAGCGTGCCCCGGTGGCGATACCGGTCCTGCTCCCCGGCGGTGCCGAGATGGCAAGGGCCGGTAGCCCCCGGAAATACCCCTGCATCGCCGCCCCGACGGTGCCGGAGATATAGACATCTTCGCCCAGGTTGAGGTTGGGGTTGATGCCCGAGACGACAATATCCGCCCCGTCCTTCATGAGCTTACCCAGCGCCAGGATGACGCAGTCCGAGGGTGAACCATCGGTGGCATAGCTCTTGACGCCGTCAAGCGGGGCAGGGAATTCCGTCACGCGTAACGGGGCAAAGAGGGTTACCGCAGTGCCGGAAGCGCTTCTTTCGGTCTCGGGTGCCACCACGGTCACTTTGCCGAGCCTTTTAAGCTCCCTCGCCAGCACCCAGAGGCTTTCGGCACGGATGCCGTCATCGTTGACGACGAGTATCTTCAGCATCTCCTGCCTAGAGTGTAACATGCCAGAAAGGTGGAGGGCAAAAACTGCCGGAACCTTCGGATAAGACCTTCGGCGGTACTATTTGCGTGGTCCGAAGTGTTCATGGTAACATTTTTGGTGAAGCCCTGCTGAAGCCATCTGGAGATAATTAAAATTTAGTCCTATGC
>JAOAEN010000182.1 GCA_026416775.1 Dehalococcoidales bacterium | reverse complement strand
ATCATGCTCACGGGTAAGCGGACCTCGGAAGACGACATTGTGCACGGGCTTGAATGCGGTGCCGATGAGTATCTTGTCAAGCCGGTCGGCAGCCGGGAGCTTCTTGCGAGGGTGCAGGCAGTATTGAGGCGGGCAAGGACGCCTTCTCATACCGAAATCAGCGGCAGTTTTACCTTTAATGACGGTTATCTGGTGATAGATATTTCGCAGCGCAGCGTCAGCGCCGGGGGCAGGAGGTTGAAGTTGACGCCACGCGAGTTCCAGTTGCTGGCGCTTCTGGTGGGGAATGCGGGGCATGTGTTGAGCCATCGTCAGATTCTGGAGAAGGTGTGGGGGCAGGAGTACGTTGATGAGATGGACTACGTGCGTATCTATGTCTCCCATCTGCGGCGGAAAATAGAGCCGGATATCTCGCGTCCGAAGTATATCCTTACCGAGCCCCGTGTCGGCTACTACTTCTGCACCGGTTGATTTTCCCCCGCTGGTCTTTGCCCTTTCAGGGGACGGGTTCAGTCTGCTTTTGACGGCTGGTGTTTGTCTCTCTCGTCTCTGGCTGAAGCGGCGATGCCGTCGTTCCCGCATTTTGTCAACGTCCGGCGAACTTGGTATAATCTAGCAGGTCTGCCTGCTGGGCATTATCCGGTGTACAGATGGCTATCCAGACTGAGTTTTTGAGGAAGCTGCCTTATTTTTCCGGTCTTGATTCCTCGGCGATTGAAGCGGTCACGAAATACGTTTTTGAGAAGAAGGCAGAGCGTGGCGAGCGCCTTGCCCTGGAGGAAGAGCCTTCGCATGCCCTTTATTTCGTCGTCTCGGGAGTGGTGAAGGTCTTCCGTACATCTGCCGATGGCAGGGAACAGATCCTGCGTCTCATCCGCCCGGGGGAGTGCTTCAATGAGGTGCCCGTCTTCAGCGGGAGCGGCAATCTTGCCAGTGCCCAGGCAATGAGTCCGGTGGTGCTCTATGGCATCAGGAAAAAAGACCTTGAGACCATCATCCAGACATACCCTCAGGTGGCCATGAACATAATACAGGTGCTTTCGCGGCGCATTCAGGAACTCGTCATGCTCGTTGAGGACTTTTCCTTCCGCCACGTCAGCGGGCGGCTTGCCAAAATACTGCTCAAGTATGTTGACCATGCCGTCGCCACGGGTGGGATGAAGCTGACCCAGCAGGAAATGGCGTCCATGGCGGGAACGGCCCGTGAGGTGGTGGGACGGGCACTCAAGAGCCTGGAAACGGAAGGTGCCATAAGGATAGAGCGCAACCGTATCGTTGTTACTGACCGCAGGAAGCTCGAGGCGATTGCAGGTCTTTACTAGCAGCGTGAGAGAAATATCACAGACACATAGCATGAAAAGTGGGAAGATATAGACTGTCTTCCAGATGGTACGACGATATGAATGCTTTAATGCCTCTAATTGACAGCGCGAAGTGCCAGGGCTGCGGGCTGTGCGTGGAAATCTGCACCTGTGGAGTCCTGACAATGGTGGATGGTATGGTTACCGCGCGGAACGGGGGGAAGTGCGGCTGGTGCACGATGTGTGAGCTCGTGTGTCCCACCGGGGCAATAAGCTGCCCGTTTGAGATTGTTATTGAGGACATAGACTAGCCCCCTGCGACGGGTAGGCGTGTCCATTATCTTCCTTTTTCCCGTGTTATAACTTCCGTCTCTTTCGGTTTCCTCTCCGGCAGTTTCTTTTCCGGCCTTTCCCATTGTTGCTGGGATAAAAGTCGCATACAGGTAAACCTCTGCCGTGTAGAATGGGAGTAAAGTCGGCGGGAGGTGGTAAGCGATGAAGGCAAAACCCGAAGTGCTGACGGAAAAACAGCCGCAGGCAGAGGCGGAAACGGGACAGTGCCGTCATTACTGGGTGATTGAAACGGCTAGAGGTCCGAAAAGCTCCGGCAGGTGCCGGTACTGCGGTGAAATACGTGAATTTCTCAACTCCATGCCCGAATATAGCTTGATCAAACGGCGTCCGGCGGCGGGGGATGGTCTCGCTCCGGAAAAGCCTACCGGAGGCAACTAGGGGAAGAAGAGATGGGCGTAAGCGTAAAGGTTTATACCACGCCGAGTTGCGGTTACTGCCACCAGCTCAAGAGGTACCTCGATAGTCTCGGCGTCAAGTACACGGAATACGATGTTTCCCGTGATTCCACGGCGCTCGATGAGCTGGTCGGGCTTACCGGGCAGCTTGCGGTACCGGTGACGGTCATTGATGGGGAGGTGGTCGTTGGCTTTGACCCCGGACGTATCGGGGAGCTCCTGCTGGCGGGGAGGGGGCAGAAGGTGCGTTTCGGTCTAAGGGTTGCTGATGCCGTGGTGGGAGGAGAAAGGATTGGCGCCTTCGTGGGGGAGGTGGCGACCGGCTCTCCGTCAGAGAGGGCGGGGATCAGACCGGGAGATGTTATTACCGCCATTAACGGGATGCGGGTCAACGGGGCTTCCATGCTTGCAGATGCGACGTCCAGCTTGAGTCCGGGGGATACTGTCGTCATTGAGTTCCTGCGCAACGGGCAGGGCCAGCAGACGGAGGTTGTCCTCTGACGTTCACTTTCGGCAGGCAGGACGGTAGCCGCTAATCGCTTTCTTCCAGGCTCTGGATGAGCTTCTGCCCGTATTCCAGGAGGTCTTTTTTCTCCCCGGCGGCAAGCTGCTGGATATCAAGCCATACCTTGAGGGCATCGAGGTGGGTGAGCGTGTTCAGGGCTGAA
>JAOAEN010000181.1 GCA_026416775.1 Dehalococcoidales bacterium | reverse complement strand
GCACTGTCCCCTCTTAAAACTTATTTCCCCCTCTCACACAACTGAATTTATCAATCCCGTAGATGCCACTGTGTGAGAGGGGGATCAAGGGGGTGAGCATGAAACGACCGGCCGGAGATAGACAGGACCTGAGTGCCCGATGGGAACAAATGGGTAAGCGTGAGAAATCAGTCAAACGTAAAAAACCAGCCTACCCAGAGACATAAACGCGGGGGGCAAGCATGATGGACGCGAGATGCACGTAAATCCTATTTGACCGAGGACTTTTCCTCACCGTAGAGCCGCTCCTTCCAGGTAACACCCGCCCCGGCCAGATAGCGCACCAGCGCGTAGAGCACGACCACATAAAGGTAGCTGATACCCACAGGATGCAACCAGCAGGATATCCCGGGCTCTTTGAAGCGCCTGTCAACGAGCCAGCGCATCAGCACGACCAGCACCACCTGGAAGGCAACAAGCCCGCGCCAGAGCAGGTCACGGCTTGTGGCAAAAAAGCCATTCCAGAACCAGTAGAACGGTCCCATGTAGAAAATCCAGGCAACGGGCAGAAGAAAGACAAGCAGGACAGGTGAGATCGCGGTCACGGAATAGAGGCAACGCACCAGCCCGTGCCACATCGCCCCCGCCGTGGGATACATGTTGCAGGCAACAACCGGAGAAAGGTCAATCGCAAGATGCCGCCCACCGCGGCGGGTAACCTCAATCCCCATCCAGATATCCTCAAGCACCCGGGACTTCACCAGGTCATGACCGCCCAGGCGGAAGTACTCTTCACGCGGGAAGAGCATGAACTGCCCGATGGCAACCGAGGGGCGCGGGGTTGAGCTGCGGTGAATCCACCACAGCGGCACCCAGCTCATTAGGATGAAATAAATGAGCGGTACGGCGATTTTCTGAGGGATGGCATCCGCAAGCTGGCGGGGAAACCCGGAAAGCAGCGAGACACGTTCCTTGATGGCAATTTCCATCACCGAGCGGATCATATTCGGGGCATGGACGGTATCCGCATCGACAAAGAGAAGCCACGTCCCCCGGGCATGACGGGCAAGCTGACGGCAGGCGAACGGTTTGCCTGCCCAGCCTTCAGGGAGCGGTAGCCCGTGGATAAGACGGATGCGGCTGTCCTCGGCGGCAAAGCCGCTTACCACCTCTGCCGTCTTGTCCGTGGAGTTATCGTCAAGGACGAGCACCTCAAAATTGGGGTAGTCCTGCTGCTGCAACGAGCGAAGACAGGCACCGATATTCTCCTCCTCATCCCGCGCCGGAATAAGCACGGAGACAAGCGGGGGGTCTTCGGGGAGCGGGGCACGCGGATTTGGTTTTTTGAGGTTGCGCAAATTAAGGATAAGGTTAGCCAGGATGAGCAGAAGCCCGGCGGCCACGATTACCTGATATAACATAGCGTCAATCCTTTAACACCACGACTAGACGGGAGTGCTCCCCCGCAGCCGCGACTGAAGCCAGCGGATGAACCTGCCGCGCAGACGGGGAAGGGTATGCAGGTCCTCAAAATGCCGGTAGATGAAGACGACGAGGATACCGCAGAGGAGGATAATCAGCCATGCCGGCTGACGGGTGAGGATAAGATATCCCAGCGCCGTACTGGCACCGAGGATAACAATCCAGGCATCGGGGGCAATAACGAGAAAACAGAGGAAAAAGGCGGTAACAAAAGCGAGGATGGCTTCATGCTGGGGAAGTGCCAGAAGCACCCCGAAACTCACCGCCACCGCCTTGCCGCCATGCCAGTGCAGGAACGGCGAGAAAGCATGTCCCAGCACCGCCCCCATACCGATGACCACCAGAGAAAGGTGCGGAAGCCCGAACTGGGAATGGGCAAGCCAGACAAACGGTATCCCCTTGGCAACATCCAAAACAACCGCAAGGACACCCGTTTTTTGCCCGCCCGCGCGGAAAACATTAAAGGCCCCGGGGTTACCATCCCCGTAGTCCTGAATATCCTTCCTCAGGAATACCCGCCCCACGATCACTGAGAAGGGAACCGACCCGAGCAGGAAAGCCCCCGCCGCAAGAACCACTGTCAGGACAATATCCACAGCCTCTAAACAACCTCCCCTCTTCCAGAAGCGGTCGCCCGAATACCTTGAGGATCTTGGTATAACATAAAACAAAACACAACCATAAGTCAAGTGCCGGGACTGGTCCTTCTGCGGGGCAACCGGGCGAGAGCTTCCTTCAAACCGAGGATGATAAAGCCGGCAAAGCCGACCGCAAGTCCCACCGGCACAGTGAGCAGGAGAAGGTCGCAGATAGCGGTATTGAAGACCGCCCAGGCAAAATTGTCCAGTGCCCCCTCCCCACCCAACCACCTCGCCAGGCGTACCGCAACCTCGCTGTAAAGGCATGAAATCAGGATTGCCCCCAGGACACACCCCGCCATCAGGGCAAGGAAATGCCAGGCTTTCCGCCACCTGCGCACCACGGGAACCACCAGCATCCCCACCGCAAGCCACCCCAGGACAATCCCGAAGGGATTATGTAATCCGGAGAATGCGCTGCCCAGCGCCAGTACCGCAAAGGCGATAAAATACGGCGAGCGCACCAGACGCAGGAGTCTCGTTTTTAAGCCTGGTAAAATTTCTCCCGACATACCCCATCAATACTAATACTTGCCCGGCTTTTTGGCAAGACGGTGGCTTTCCGCACCTGCATTTTGCCGGTTTAACGGCTAAGCATTTTATCCCCACCACTCAGACAGGATAGCAGTTTT
>JAOAEN010000180.1 GCA_026416775.1 Dehalococcoidales bacterium | reverse complement strand
AGGGGTGAGGTGAGCACCATAAGCCCCAATAGCCGAAGAAAATTCGGCTCCGTTTTAGAGGGCAGGATAACTCCCTCTACTCTTCCTTGTCTCTAGCCGGAAAAAGATTTGCGGATAATCTTCTGCTCCCAGCTGGAGAGGGGATACAGGGGTGAGGCAAGCACCAACGAGCAAAGACAGTTAGAACCAGTTTTAGAGAGCATGACAGCCTTCTTTCCATTTCCCGATCCATTGATAGCACAGCCCGCCCGAAAGGAGGGAACTCTCCAGGTTCGGACAGAGCCTATTCTCCCTTAAGTCCCGTCTTGGCGAGCAGGGATGGTTCCGGGTGGGGATAGAGGGGTGAGGTTTGTATCAAAGACCGTTAGGCAAATGGTGCCGAGGAGCCATCGCCTCATTCCGAAAAAAAGAAGAAATGCTTGCCCCGTTCTACCCCTTCTCTCCATGCGCAGCACCAATAAAAGGGGAGGAAAAAGCAAAGCGCGTGAGTCTTGAACGGGTGACCGGACAAAGAAGGACTGAAAAGCTACTCCCAAAAATTATTGAAGTATCTATTGACAAAATACATTCACAGGCATACAATAGATTAAAAATATTAATTGAATGATTGAATTTGTTGATAATGGGGGTGGTCATGGCAGAAGAATGGCTGGAGCTCACCAGGATGACGCGGGGAAAGCCCATCGTTGTGGAGCGGGTGAGGTTCGTTGACAGTAACATCGCCATCGAGGGCAGCTTCCTGCTGCCGCCCCTCGCCAACCTCTCCGCGGAAGACCAGGTCTTCGTGATGGCATTTGTCCGCTGCCACGGCTCCATCAAGGACATGGAGCAGATGTTCGATATCAGCTATCCGACGGTGAAGAACCGTCTCAACCGCATCGCGGAACAGCTCAGGCTTGTTGAGGTGGTGAAGCCGTCCCCGCAGGAAGAGGTGCTCGGTGCCCTGGAACGGGGTGAAATCACCGTTGAAGAAGCCCTGAGGAGGCTGGGACTGTGAACATGCCGCCTTTGCTTATGTACCTGCACATCAAGGGGGAGGACTACCACTTATGGCTGCCGCTTCCGCTCTTTATCCTCTACCCGATACTGCTTGCGCTGCTGCTGGTCCTCCTGCCGTTTCTGCTCGCTGCCTTCCTCATCGCCTGGGCGCTGGGCTACGGGAAATGGTCACTGCTCGTGCTGCGTGCGCTTTTCCTGGCATGCCTTGTTACCTGTGCCATGCGCGGTCTCCGGGTGGACGTCAAAAGCCAGCACGGGCTGGTTAAGGTCTGTATCATTTGAGGGATGCACTGGAGGTGTGAAATGTCCGAGAGTAGAAAAAAGGTCCTTGAAATGCTTGCCCAGGGGAAGATCGGCGTGGATGATGCCCTGAGGCTGCTTGACGCCATCAATGGCGGGGGAAAGGAAAAGACTGATGATGCCGGGGCCCGCTCAGGGGGCAAGCCGAGGTACCTGCGGGTAACCGTAAGCCCCCCGGAAGGCACCGGTGCCGGGCAGGTGAACGTGCGTGTCCCGATGGGGCTCCTGCGCGCCGGGCTGAAATTCACCTCGCTTATCCCTTCCGAGGCGCTTGATAAAGCCAGCGATGCCATGAAGGAAAAGGGGATAAATCTTGACCTGCGCAACCTCAGGCCCGAGGATATTGAGGAGCTCATCGGGCTTCTCAGCGACCTTGAGGTGGATGTGGTCACCGAGCGTGGCGAAAAGGTGAAGGTCTTCGCCGAATAAGCTCCTCCGGGCGGGCTATTCGGCTATTTTACGAGGCCGCGCTCTGCAAGCCCGGCGGCGATGTCGTTCAGACCAAGCGCCCCGAGCGTGGATGCCCTCGGCAGCCCGCTTGCCGCATCCCAGCCGCGGTGCTGATAGTATTCCGTCTTCATCGCCTCAAACTGCTCGCGGTCAAGCACCGCCCCGGCCCGGGAAATCACGGCCCCGTCCCTGCCCGGCACAAGGCAATCGGCATCGTAGAAGAGCTCGTTTTTCCCCAGCGGCACGGTGAAAAAGTGCTCAAGGATGGTGTCATCAGGTCTGCCGCGCCTGCCATCACGCAGGAAAATGGCACGCTGCAGATTGAAGATACGCTCGCCGAGTTTCGTGAGTTCCGTCCAGTCAAGCTCCCGGCCGGTAACGGCGGTGAAAATGTCCGTTTCTCTCACCCTGTCCGGGCTTGGGCCGAGCACCCGCCCCACCTGGCTTACCGACCAGCGCAGGTCGCAGACGACGAGACATTCCCGGGCATAGACGCGGTCCTGGATGAGCTTGGCGGCAAGGGCCTTGCCCTCAAAGGTAGAGAAGTCCGCCGCAACGGCGCTGCCCCAGGCCTTTTCCGCATAGCGGCGGAAGCTTTCCGAGGAGAACATTGCCCCCGGGTTCTTGCCATCTCCCCCCAGCCATGCCATCACCGGGGCGACCACCTCATGGAGCTGCTGGATGCAGCGCCGCGGCTCGGTAGCATAGATGAGGGCGGTGATGATGAGCAACCTCGGGTCGTAGTCCTTCTTTTCGCTTCCCGGCGTGGCGATGACATGGGGCAGTAACGCCCGGGCCTCCCTGCCCAGCTCCGCCGCCGCATCAATCAGCCCGCGCGAGAGCAGCTCACCGAAGCCCTCTTTCAGGGCGACCATACGGGTAAGCCTCTCAATGAACTCGGCACTCCCGATGCGGGAAAGGGGAAGGGCCGTGTGCCTTTCGTCAAGAATACCCCCGCGGTGGCAGGCGTCGAGGAACTCCACCATTG
>JAOAEN010000017.1 GCA_026416775.1 Dehalococcoidales bacterium | reverse complement strand
CCCTGAGTATCTGAGCGGAGCGTTTGAGGATCTTTTCAAGGGATGGGGTATCGTAGAAGTCAAGGCGGTAAACGGAGCCGAACCTGTCGCGGAGCGGCGGGCTGAGCATGGCATAGCGCGTGGTCGCCCCGATCAACGTGAACGGAGGCAGGTTCAGGCGCACGCTCCGGGCACCCGCACCTTTGCCGATGATGATGTCAAGGGCAAAGTCTTCCATGGCGGGGTAGAGTATTTCCTCCACAGCGCGGTTGAGGCGGTGGATCTCGTCAATGAAGAGGATATCGTGCTTGCGCAGGTTGGTCAGGATGGCGGCAAGGTCACCGCTGCGCTCAATCGCCGGCCCCGAGGTCACCCTGATGTTGACCCCCACCTCGGCGGCGATGATATGGGCAAGACAGGTCTTGCCCAGCCCGGGCGGGCCGTAAAAAATGATGTGGTCAAGGGGTTCCCCCCGCTTTCTGGCAGCCTCAATGGCGATCCGGAGGTTGTCCTTCGTTTTCTCCTGCCCGATGAACTCTTCCAGAGAGCGGGGGCGCAGGCTGTTCTCAAGCGGGGTATCTTCGGCGGTCTGTTTGCCCGAGATAATACGTGCTATTTTCCACCCCCCTGAGGGAAATTTTCTTGCGTGCTAGTCTGGGTTTTCATCTCCCTGACCATCGGTTGCCTCATCGGAGCTTTCATCGGGGCTTTCCTCGGTGAGGGTGGCAACATTACCGCTTGCCTCGCCGGGGACTTCCGCAGTGCTCAAGCTGGCAAGGAACCTCATGGCTTCCTCTTCCTTGCTCGGACGTGCCAGCTGGGCGACGTCTTCATCCTTGAGGTAGCGGGCAGGTATGAGCTTGCCGATGATGACGTTCTCCTTGAGCCCGATGAGACGGTCAACCTTGCCGTTGGCAGCAGCTTCGGTCAGGACGCGTGTGGTCTCCTGGAAGGATGCGGCGGCAAGCCAGCTATCCGTGTTCAGGGAGGCGCGGGTGATACCCAGGAGCACGGTGTGTGCGGTTGCCGGTTCGCCACCTTCGGCAAGTATCTTCGCGTTAGTGTCCTCGTAGGTGAAGCGGTCAACGAGTTCGTCCGGCACAAGGTTGGTGTCACCCGGGGAGTCCACGCGTACCTTGGTGAGCATCTGGTGGACGATGACCTCGATGTGCTTGTCGTTGATGTTCACGCCCTGGGAGCGGTAGACCTTCTGCACCTCATCCACGAGGTACTGCTGTACCGCTTCCTTGCCCAGGATGCGCAGGATGTCATGTGGGTTGATGGAGCCGTCCGTGAGCTGCTGGCCGGCCTTCACCCTTTCGCCGTTCTGCACCCAGATGCTGGCGTTGGGGGGCACTAGGTATTCCCTCTCTTCCTTCTCCGTATAGGTGATAACGAGCTGGTCCTTCCTCACGTTCACCTCGCCGGCAAAGCGGGCAACGATGGGGAGCTTTTCCTCATGCTGGGGAGCGCTCTTGCCGCCTTCTCCGGCGGGGGAAGCCAGCACCGTGCCGATATCGACCCACTGCCCGTTCTCAATCATGACCTGATAGCCCGGCGGGAGCGCGTATTCATCGTGGTAGACCTCGGCACTCACGACCCTTATCTTGCGTCCTTCTTCGGTCTGGACTATCTCCGCAGTCCCGTCAATTTCGGAAATCACCGCCTGCCCGCGGGGGATGCGGGCTTCAAAGAGCTCCTCCACCCTGGGCAGACCGCTGGTGATGTCAAGCCCGACGACGCCGCCGGTGTGGAAGGTACGCAGGGTGAGCTGGGTGCCCGGCTCACCGATGCTCTGGGCGGCAACGATACCAATGGCAACCCTTTTTTCCACGAGCCTGCCGCGGGCAAGATCGCGCCCGTAGCAGGAGCGGCAGATACCCTTGCGGGCGGCACAGGAAAGCGGTGACCGTGCATAGACCCGGTTTATCCCGGCGGCAATGATCTGCTCCACCTTCTTTTCGTCAATCTCCTCATTGCGGCGGACGATGACCTCGCCGGTCTTGGGGTTGATGATGTCCGCTGCGGCAAGTCTGCCGAGGATACGCTCCGTGAATGACGGAAGTACCTGCTTGTCCTTCGGCTCGGTTATCCAGATGCCCTCCGTCGTCCCGCAGTCGTCTTCAAAGGTGATGACGTCCTGGGCAACGTCGATGAGGCGGCGGGTGAGGTAGCCGCTGTCGGATGTCCTGAGGGCGGTATCAGCAAGCCCCTTGCGGGCGCCGTGCGTTGAGATGAAGTATTCCATGACGCTGTGCCCCTCGCGGAGGCTGGAGCGGATCGGAAACTCAATGATTTTACCGGCGGGGTCGGTCATCAGGCCGCGCATGCCCGCCATCTGCCTTATCTGGGAGATGTTGCCCTTGGCACCCGAGGTCGCCATCATGTAGACGCCGCCGTAGCGGTCAAGGCTGTTCTGGATGGTTGAGGTAATCCTGTTGGTGGTCTCCGTCCAGATATCAACAATCTGGTTATACCTCTCGTCCGGGGTGATCAGCCCGCGGCGGTGCTGGTTTTCCACGGCAGCTACCTTCGCCTCGGTCTCGGCAAGGATCTGGGATTTTTCCGGCGGCACCTTGACATCGTTCGCGGCGATGGTGATACCGGACCGGGAAGCATACTGGAAGCCAAGGCGTTTGATGTTGTCCAGCACCTTGGCGGTCTCTTCATCGGAAAGGATCTTGCAGCATCGTGTGGCTATCTGGCGGAGTACCCCCTTGTCCACCACGCGGTTGAAGAAACCGAGCTCCCTGGGCAGGACCTCATTGAAGATGATCCTGCCGACGCTGGTCTTCATGATCTCACCGGTCTCTTTGTTTCTGACCTCGATCTCCTCCCTGAGGTCAACCGCACCGAACTCGTAGGCGAGCTTGGCTTCTTCAAAGCTACCGAACACCTTGCCGTCCTGCTTCGGGCGTCTGATGGTGGTGAGGTAGTAACAGCCGAGCACCATGTCGAGCGTGGGGCTTACCGTCGCCTCCCCGCTTGAGGGAAGGAGGATGTTGTGGATGCTCAGCATCATCTCGCGCGCTTCCTTTACCGCCGCCCGGGAAAGCGGCACATGCACCGCCATCTGGTCACCGTCAAAGTCCGCGTTGAAGGCGGAGCATACCAGGGGGTGGATCCGGATGGCGCTGCCATCAATCAGCACCGGTTCAAAGGCCTGAATGCTCAGGCGATGCAGCGTCGGGGCACGGTTGAGCAGCACCGGTCGCTCCTTGACCACCTCTTCAAGGATGTCAAAGACCTCCGGCTTCGCCCTTTCCACGAGGCGCCGCGCGCTCTTGATGTTGGGGGCGATCCCCTCCGCCACCAGCCGGCGCATCACAAACGGCTTGAAGAGCTCAAGTGCCATCCGGCGGGGTAGCCCGCACTGGTGTAGCTTGAGCTCCGGGCCGCAGACGATGACCGAGCGTCCGGAGTAGTCCACGCGCTTGCCAAGAAGGTTCTGGCGGAAACGCCCCTGCTTGCCGCGCAGCATATCGGAGAGGCTCTTGAGCTTGTGGTTGCCGGAGACGGAGACGGCACGCCCGCGGCGCCCGTTATCGATGAGGGAGTCCACGGCTTCCTGAAGCATTCTCTTCTCGTTGCGGATGATGATTTCAGGCGCCCCGATATCAATGAGGTGGCGCAGGCGGTTATTGCGGTTAATGACGCGCCGGTAGAGGTCATTGAGGTCGCTGGTGGCAAAACGCCCACCATCAAGCTGCACCATGGGTCTTAAATCGGGCGGGAGCACCGGCAGCACCGTGAGGATCATCCACTCCGGTCGGTTGCCGCTGTTGCGGAATGCCTCCACCACCCTGAGCTGCTTGGCGGCTTTCTTGCGCTTCTGCCCGGAGGACGACTGGATTTCCAGAAGGAGTCTGGCGCGTATTTCATCAAGGTTCAGGTTCTTGAGCATCTTGAGGATAGCTTCGGCACCCATGCCGGCTTCAAAGATATCGCCGTATTCCTGCTTGAGTTCATGGTACTGGTTTTCATTGAGCAGGGCCCTGACGTGCAGCCCCTTCAGCCTGGCGGTCTTCTCGGCGAGCTTCTCTTCAAGGGAAGCCTTTTCTTCAATGAACTTATCGCGCAGGCGGTTGATCTCTTCAGTGCTGGCGTTTTCCTTCTCCAGCTTGGCAATCTGCTCTTCAAGGGACTTCTGGCGCTCTTCAACGGTCTTGAGGGTGCTTGCTTCAAGCTGCTTGATGGCTTCATCGCGCGCTTCCTCGTTGACCGAGGTAACGATATACTGGGAGAAGTAGATGACGTGCTCAAGCGCCCGCGGGGAAAGGTCAAGCAGCAGGCCGATGCGGCTGGGGACGCCTTTGGTAAACCAGATGTGGGCAACGGGGCTTGCCAGCTCGATATGCCCCATGCGCTCGCGTCTCACCTTGGCACGGGTGACTTCCACGCCGCACTTATCGCAGATGACGCCCTTGTAGCGTATCCTCTTGTACTTGCCGCAGTAACATTCAAAGTCCTTGGTCGGGCCGAATATCCTCTCGCAGAAAAGACCGTCCCGCTCCGGCTTCAGCGTGCGGTAGTTGATGGTCTCCGGCTTGGTAACCTCACCGTACGACCAGCTTCTTATCTGCTCCGGAGAAGCCAGTGAGATGCGGACAGCCTGAAAATCATTAATCTCAAACATTTCCTTCTACCTCTCTCCAGCGTGGTTCTTTACCCTCTTCAAGCGCCGTCTCCGGCTTAAGGCCTTCATCGGGTGTCTCCCCGGCAGGAGCCAGCTTGGGCTCTTCCTCGCTGATCACCTCAAGGGAAATCCCGAGGCTCTGCAGTTCCTTGACAAGCACCTTGAAGGACTCGGGTACGCCTGGCTGAAGCACATCTTCCCCTTTGATGATTGCCTCATAGGCTTTGGCACGCCCGGTAACATCATCCGATTTGATGGTGAGCATTTCCTGAAGGTTATAGGCGGCACCGTACGCCTCAAGTGCCCAGACTTCCATCCCTCCGAACCTCTGCCCGCCGAACTGGGCTTTGCCGCCCAGCGGCTGCTGGGTGATCAGCGAGTAGGGGCCGGTGGAGCGGGCATGCACCTTGTCTTCCACGAGGTGGATGAGCTTCATCATGTAGATGGTGCCCACCGTTACCGGCTGGTCGTAAGCTTCGCCGGTGCGTCCGTCGCGCAGGATGGTCTTGCCGTAGGTCGGCGGGGCGAATTTCCCTTCGGCGTTGATTTTCTCCACCGCCTGGTGGAGCTCTTCAGGGCTGAGGTCGCGTGCGGCAACTCCCAGCTCCTCGAGCCAGATCCTCAGGGCGATATCCCTTGCCTTACCGCGCTGGGACTCGTCAAAGACAGCCCTGCCGTCGTAGCCGTGCTTTTCCACCCATGCTTCGGCAACGTCCTGTTTGAAGGGTGACCTGTTCTTTGCCGGGCTCGGGTCAACCGCACCGGACTGAAGGGCGATCCAGGCGCGGCAGAGGGCGTCTTCAATCGCTATGTCATCGGCACCATCAAAGACCGGGGTCACCGCCTGGAAACCCAGGATGCTTGCCGCCCAGCCGAGGTGTGTTTCCAGCACCTGACCCAGGTTCATGCGTGAGGGCACGCCGATGGGGTCAAGGATGATGTCAACCGGCGTGCCGTCGGGGAGGAACGGCATGTCCTCTTTGGGGGCGATGATGGAGACCACGCCTTTGTTGCCGTGCCGCCCGGCGAGCTTATCACCCACCGAGATGTGGCGCTTCTGGGCGATCCACACCTGCACCCACTGGTTGACGCCGGCGGGCAGGTCATCCCCGTCACGGCTGTCCTTGCGTGTGTAGACCTTGACGTTGATTACCTTGCCCCATTCGCCGTGCGGCACCCTGAGCGAGGTGTCCTTGACCTCCCTTGCCTTCTCACCGAAGATGGCGCGCAGCAGCTTTTCCTCGGCGGAAAGCTCCGTCTCGCCCTTGGGAGTGACCTTGCCGACGAGGGTGTCATCCGGCTTGACCTCGGCACCGATGCGGATGATCCCGTTCTCATCAAGCTCGCGCAGGCTTTCCTCGCCGACATTGGGGATATCGCGGGTGATTTCCTCCGGACCGAGCTTGGTCTCGCGTGCCTCCACTTCATGCTTGTTGATGTGGATTGAGGTGAAGAGGTCTTCTTCCACCAGACGGCTGCTCAGGATGATGGCGTCCTCAAAGTTGTAGCCTTCCCAGCTCATGAAGGCAACGGTGATGTTCTGTCCTAGTGCCAACTCCCCGCATTCGGTGGCGGAGCTATCGGCAAGCACCTGTCCCGCTTCAACGCGGTCCCCCCTGTTCACCAGGGGGTGCTGGTTGATGCACGTCCCTTGGTTGGTGCGGACAAACTTCAGGAGCTCGTAAACGTCCTCGCCCCCGTCGTCGCGCCTGACCACGATGCGGTACTTCGGATTATATTTCTCATCAACGATGCCACCGATCTCGGTAACGACACCGGCGTTGCGTGCGAAGACGACCTGCTGACTGTGCTTGGCAGCCTCCACTTCCATGCCGGTGGCGACAATCGGTGCCTGCGGCTTAAGGAGCGGCACCGCCTGTGCTTGCATATTTGACCCCATCAGGGCGCGGTTGGCATCATCGTGCTCCAAGAAGGGCGTGAGTGCTGCCGCCACGCTGACCACCTGCTTGGGCGATACGTCCATGTAGTCAATGTTCTCGGGGGCTTCGGTGACGTAGTTTGGTCCCAGCCTTGCCTCAATCCTCTTTTCCCTGAACTGGTTTTTCTCGTCGAGCGGGGCGTTTGCCTGGGCGATGACATACTTGTCCTCTTCATCGGCAGGCATATAGACGATCTCATCGGAAACATAGGGGACAATTTTCACATCCCGCCCCTTCATCTTGGCGAGCCTTGCAGCGATTTCCGTGGTGATGGTGGTGTTGGCGGCAACGATTACTTTGCCCTTGTCATCGGTGATCGGCTCCGTAATCGTCCTGCCGATGAGCCGTTTGTCCCGGCTGTTCAGCACCTTGATCACCCTGCGGTACGGCGTTTCGATGAACCCGTATTCGTTGACCACGCCGTAGGTTGCGAGTGAGCCGATAAGCCCGATGTTGGGGCCCTCGGGGGTCTCAATGGGGCAGATGCGCCCGTAATGGGAGAAATGCACGTCGCGTACTTCAAAGCCGGCGCGGTCCCGTGAAAGCCCGCCCGGCCCCATCGCGGAGAGGCGGCGCTTGTGGGTGAGCTCGGCAAGGGGGTTTGTCTGGTCCATGAACTGCGAGAGCTGCGAGCCGCCGAAGAACTCCCTCACCGCGGCAACGATGGGGCGGATGTTTACCAGGGACTGAGGGGCAATCCCCTCGGTGCTCATGATACTCATCTTCTCCCGCACCGCCTGCTCAAGCCTCAGAAAGCCGATGCGGAACTGGGTCTGTACGAGCTCACCGACGGTGCGCACGCGGCGGTTCCCCAGGTGGTCAATATCATCCGTCCTGTCCTGACCGTTGTTGATAAGGATGATGCGGCGGATGATCTCAACGATGTCCTCCCTGGTGAGAGTCTTTTCCTTCAGGCTCACGTTGAGACCGAGACGCTTGTTGAGCTTATAGCGCCCCACGGTGCCGAGGTCGTAGCGCGCCGGGTCAAAGAAAAGCCCACGGATCACCTTCCGGGCGTTGTCCAGCGATGGCATCTCACCGGGGTGCAGCTTGCGGTAGATATCCATCACCGCGTCTTTTTCGTCCTTGATATCGGTATCGCGCTCCATCGTTGTCCTGATGTAGTGGTAATCGGACATGTTGTCTTCTTTTTCAAAAAGCGCGAGGATCTCGCTATCGGTGCTGTAGCCGATGGCGCGCAGGAATGTGGTGATGGGTATTCTCCGCTTGCCGTCAATCTTGACGGAGATCACGTTGCGGTTGCTCGTCTCGAACTCAAGCCAGGCACCGCGGGTAGGGATGAGCTTTGCATAGCAGAGGTTCCTGCCCGAGGCGGGGTCTTCCTCGGTGGTGAAGTAAACGCCAGGCGAGCGCAGGAGCTGGCTTACGATAACACGCTCCGCACCGCTTGTGATGAACGTGCCTTTGGAGGTCATGAGGGGAATATCACCGAAGAATAGGTCCTGTTCCTTGATCTCTCCGGTGTCCTTGACCAGCAGGCGCACCTTAACATAAAGCGGGGCAGAATAGGTGAGGTCGCGGTCGCGGCATTCCTGCTCGGAATGCCCAGGTCTCGGCTCGCGGAACTCGTAGCCGAGGAACTGCAGCTCCATGCGGGTGCCGGTGAGGTCCTTGATAGGCGATATCTCTTCGAGAAGCTGCTTCAGCCCGTGCTCCTGGAATCTCTGGTAGGAATCAAGCTGGATCCGGATGAGGTTGGGGACATCCAGCACGTTGGGCAGCGTGGCATAGGACTTACGGGGTAATCTCTTCCTGGAATCAGATGAAGGCAGTGATGCGACTGTCATCTCCGCTCCTTAACAGACAGAATAATTCCGCTTCTGGTGCAGGTTCTAGAATTTGTTAGAATTAGAAAAAGAAGACATGCGTATCTAAGCCGCAAATTCTGGGATACTACGGAAGTTGACGTAAAAACACCAGGGGCATATTACAAATTATAATATTAGCACCATTATATATATTTGTCAAGCGGGATTTAAGATTTTAGTCCCGTTTTTGTCCGTCTGTATCTGCTCATTCCCTTATCCCTCACAGACAGCCTGTCTTTGTTTACGTTTGGCCGATTTCTTACGCTCACCCCTTTTATCCTCCTTACACGGGTTGATTTTTTCTGCATCCGGTTGATTTTTGTGCTCATTTATCCCCCTCTCACACGGGGGCATTAACGGGATTGATGAATTCGGTTGTGTGAGAGGGGGAGAGATTATTAAGAGGGGCTACGCCCCTCTATTATTACTCCCCTTATGCTCACCCCCTTTATCCCCCTCTCACACAGGGACATCTACGGGATTGATAAATTCAGTTGTGTGAGAGGGGGAATGGGAAATTAAGAGGGGAGAACCACCTCTTTGACTCCCCATTTTCTAGGTTTCATAGTTAAGCCCGTTTGAAACGGGAAAACAATTTCCGGGAGGGGGCGTTTCCTGTCCCACATCCCCCTGACGGAAAAGTAGCTATGAAGAATCCTGTACCTGCGGGGCGGTGATACAGGGGTGGGTAAGCACCGGAGCCGGAAACGGCAGGACGCGGTATAATAGAGGCTGTAATGGACAGACGGTTTCATGCCATCCGTCTTTTTCTTGCTGTGGTGACCACTCTACTTGAAGAGCTTGGCATCTGGGCGCTTTTCCGCTGGGTGCTGCCGCAGTTCGGGGTCAGGCTTTCTCTGAGCTGGATAGTTGCAATCATGGCCATCTGGGCGGTCTTCTGCACATGGCTTTTTGTGTTCACCACGCGTGTCCTGATGAAGCAGTCGCCTCTTGGGTTGCCTTCAATGGTCGGGATGGCTGGGATCGTTGTCAGCCGCCTTGCTCCTGAAGGCATGGTGCGGGTGAAAGGTGAACTCTGGCAGGCAACCTCGGATGACGGGGTGATTGAAGCCGGTGAGGCGGTTGAGGTTACCGGGGAGCACGGCTTGAGGCTTACGGTGCGGAGGCGGCGACCGGAGACCACTAAACGTTGAAGAGGAAGGTGATGATATCACCGTCCTGAACGGTGTATTCCTTCCCCTCAAGGCGCAGAAGCCCCCGCTTTCTGGCTTCGGTAAGGCTCCCGCACCGGACAAGGTCGTCGTAGCTCACACATTCGGCGCGGATAAAGCCTTTTTCCATGTCGGAATGGATCTTCCCGGCGGCCTTGACGGCGGTGGTGCCGTGTCTTATCGCCCAGGCGCGGACTTCGTTTGATGCGGTGGTGAAAAAGGTGATGAGGCTGGAGAGGTCATAGGATGCCTTGATGGTGCGTTCCAGCCCCGACTGCTTCATGCCGTAGCTGGCACGGAGTTCCTGAGCGGCGCTTTCTTCAAGCTGGGCAAGCTCCATCTCCAGCCTGCCACACAGGGTGATGACGCGTAAGCCGTTTCCCGAATAGCGCCGGGAAAGCTGTGCTTCAAGGGCTTCTGCCTCGGCAAGCTGGTCCTCGCCGATGTTGACGACGATGAGCATTGGCTTGGCAGTGAGGAACTGGTAGTTAGTGACGTATCTTACCGCCACCGGGTCAATGGTAAGTTCCCTCAAGGGACGGTCATTTTCCAGCGCGGTCTTGAACTGCTTTAAGATTTCCTGTTCCTGGAGGAGCGTGTGGCGCTCGCCGGGCTTGGCGCCCTTGAGTGAGGTCTCCAGCCTTTCGAGGCGCCTTTCCATGATGGCAAGGTCGGAAAAGACGAGTTCCATGTTGAGGTCGGCGATGTCCCGGTCGACGTCAATGCTTCCGCGCGGGTGGGGTACACTGTCGTCCTTGAAGGCGCGGACGACGCAGATAAGGGTGTCCACCGTGCTGAGCTGGTTGAGGAGCTGCGCCCCAAGCCCCTTGTCCTGCGCAAGTGCCTTCACCGAAGCCCCTATGTCAATGTATCTGGCTTCCACGGGGACGAGGCGGTGGGGATGCAGGATCCCGTCAAGCACCCTGAGCCGTGGCTCGGGGACTCTGGCCACGCCGAGATGCGGGGCGGTAATCTCGCCCCCCCGACCGGTGGTCTCGGCTTTACCGGCGGTGAGGGCATTGAAAATCGTGGTCTTGCCGCTTCTGGCAAGCCCGATGATACCGAAGTTGATGCTCATGGTGGCTGAAGGCTAGGAAGTTCTAGCGTCCTTTCTTGACGATACCGTGGGCTTTTTTGAGGGCAAGCTCCCTTTCGTCAATGTTGAGCTTATCGTTGGCGACCAGGTTGAGAAGCACGAGGAGCGCCTCATGGGAGGCAATTTCCCCGAGCTGGTTGATCGCCTGAACCCTCATCTTGTTGGAAAGCTGCATGTCGGTAGCGATGCCGGCGAGCTTTTTGAGTTCCTCGCTGATGTTTCCCTCATTGAGATGGTCTAGCATTTTCCCCCTCTCGCGCTGACGGCAGACTATTACTCTGGCTCCCCCGTGGGATTATTCCCCAACGACGGTAATTTGTCAACATTAAACGGGGCTGAAAGGTATGGTAAAATGGAATGACCATAGGGAGCAGACCCTTGTTGCACGTACTTGTTGGCGAAGACGATTATTCAATCCACGAGGCCATTGAGGAGATAAAGCGGGGCATCGGGGACCCCTCGGGTCTCCTGAGCAATTCCACAACCCTTGACGGCAGGACGGTAACCGCCGAGGAACTGCAGGGTGCCTGCAGCACGGTGCCGTTCCTTGCGGAAAAACGTCTTGTGGTTGTGGAGGGGCTGCTTGCACGCTATGAGGAACCGTCTTCGGAGCGCAGGAAGGTCCGTGAGAAAGAGCCGTCTGACATCAAGAAGGTGGTCGCCGCCATCAGGGCGCTTCCGCCGTTCACCGAGCTCGTGCTCGTTGACGGGGCGGTGAAGGATGGCAACCCGCTTTTGCGTGAGCTCAGCACGATTGTCAAGGTGAGGACATTCCCGCTCCTTAATACCACCCAGCTTGCCCAGTGGGTCGAGGGACGCGTGAGACAGGCGGGGGCAAGCATCAGTGCCCAGGCGGTGGGCAGTCTCGTGAGGCTCATCGGTAACGACCTGTGGGCCATGGCAAGCGAGGTGGACAAGCTCATCCTTTACAGGGGTGGTCGCCGGATTGAGGATGCGGATGTGAAGCTGCTGGTGAGCCATGCCCGTGAAGAAAGTGTCTTTGCTCTGGTTGACGCCGTCCTTGAGTCCCGCCTTACCGCGGCGCAGGAGATGCTGCGACGGTTGTTTCAGCAGGGAGTTTCGGCTTCCCAGCTCCTTGCTATGCTTGCCCGCCAGGTGCGGATCATCTTTCTCACCAAAGAAATGCTGGCCAGGGGGTACCCGCATCTGGAGATCCAGACGCGTCTGGGGCTTGCCCAGGGGTTCCTCGTGCGCAAGGCTGTGGAACAGGCAGGGAGGTATTCCCAGATGCGCCTGCGCGAGCTTTTCCACCGTCTCCTTGATATTGACATGGCGATGAAGACCGGCAGGCTGGAGGGTGAGCTTGCCATGGAGATCCTGGTTACCGAGCTTGCCGGAGATGCGAAGGCATACTGAAAGAAATACCGCTATGATGCGAGGGATGGATTCTCCTGTCCTTGCGGTGGATATCGGGGGCACCAAGATGCTGCTGGGACTGTTCTCCC
>JAOAEN010000179.1 GCA_026416775.1 Dehalococcoidales bacterium | reverse complement strand
GGTGAGCAGCAATGACCAAAAGACAAACGGAGCTAGTTCTGGAAGGGATTAAAAAACCCTCTTCGTTTGCTGCTTTCCACCAACTGTTCGTAGCTGAGCTTGTTTGAAAGGGTGGTGTTTGAGAGGGGAAGGAGGCGCAGCTCCCCGGGGAGATTGAGGTAAATTTCGGAGGCTTTGCTTTCTCCGCTCTTCGCTGCGGTGCAGCCGTAAAGTGCCCGTGGTCACCTTTCGATGTCCTTCGGCCGGAGGGCGGAGCGGGGATGGGTTACGGTAAAGCGGGTGGGGTTTACCGGTGTTATTCGGGCTGTGCCGCACTGTCCTTGAGGAAAAGGGCACCAGTGGGGCAGACCCTCGCGNAGGCAAGACAGGACGGGCAGGCCTGTTCGGGATACGGTGGCTCTCCCCAGATGACAATCGTCCGCGCAAAGCTGCGGCGGGCGAAGCCGAGAATGGCTTTTTCACCGCATCGCCTGCGGCATACCCAGACGCATCTCCCGCAGAGGACGCACCGCTTCGGGTTATACGTAAGGAAAGGGTGGCTCGTGTCGGGGGGACTATCCGGGAGGATTTTCGGTAGGCTCTGGGGTTTCAGGCTGAAGCCCGTGATGCGGGCGATTTTCTGTAGCTCGCACCTGCCGTTGGCCGGGCAGCGGGCGCAGTCCAGGTCGTGCGATGCCATGAGGAGTTCAAATGCCGCCCTTGCCAGGGCAACGGCTTTATCACCCCGCGTGTTGACCCGCATCCCTCCGGTGACCTCCTCGGTGCAGGCAGTAACCGGTTGTTCCCTGCCTTCTATTTCCACCCAGCAGAGCCGGCAGGAAGCCTCCGGCAGGTGCCTGTCCCTTATGGCGCAGAGGCTGGGGATGTAGATGCCGTTCTCAAGTGCCACCCACAGGATTTTTTCCCCGGGGCGGGCCTTTATCTCTTTGCCGTTGATGGTGATGGTGAGCGTCTTCATCCGGGTACCTCACCGGGCGGTGAAAGCCTGATGACGGCGCGGTACTGTGGTGGGCAGGCCTTGAGGCATAGCCCGCACTTCACGCATTTCGCCCGGTCGATGACCTTGTAGCGCCCGGGGCTGGTGCTGATCGCCTGCACGGTGCAACTCCCCACGCAGGCATCGCAGGAGCGCTCGCACCTTTCCGGCACGATGTAATAAGCGATGAGGTCGCGGCACATGAGCGAGGGGCATCTTCCTTTCGTGATGTGTTCAAGGTATTCGTCCCTGAAGTAGCGCAGTGTGGTGAGGACGGGGTTGGGGGCGGTCTTCCCCAGGGAACACAGGGAGCCTTGTTTCACCCCGTGGGCAAGCCTTTCCAGCGTTACCAGGTCGTCAAGCGTGCCCTCGCCGCGGGTAAAACTGGTGATGATTTCCAGCATCTGCTTCGTGCCGAGACGGCAGAAGGTGCACTTGCCGCAGGACTCGCGCTGCGTGAACTCAAGGAAGTAGCGGGCGAGTTCCACCATGCAGTCATCTTCATCGGAGACAATCATTCCCCCCGAGCCCATGATCGCCCCGGTGCTCTGAAGCGAGTCGAAGTCCACGGCAAGGTCAAGGGTGCTTTCCGGAAGGCAGCCCCCGGAAGGCCCGCCGATCTGCACCGCCTTGAGGCGCTTGCCCCCGGGAACCCCGCTTCCCGCATCAAAGATCACATGGCGCAGCGTAGTGCCCATCGGCACCTCCACCATGCCGGTGCCGACGACCTTGCCGGCAAGGGAAAAAACCGCCGTCCCCGGGCTTTCTTTCGTGCCGATGGTGCGGAACCAGTCTGCTCCGCGGCTGATGATCTGGGGAACGTAGCACAGGGTCTTGACGTTATTCACGACGGTCGGTCTTCCGTGGAGGCCCCGTGTTGCCGGGTAAGGCGGGCGGTGGCGGGGTAGCCCCGGCCCTCCCTCAAGCGAGGCGATGAGGGCGGTCTCTTCCCCGCAGACGAATGCCCCGGCACCGGCAAAGACGGTAATGTCAAAGTCAAGGCCGCTTCCCAGGATGTTTTTCCCCAGGAGCCCGAGTTTCCTTGCCTCCCTGATGGCGACAGTAAGACGGGCGACGGCAAGCGGGTATTCGGCGCGGATGTAAATAATGCCGCGGCGGGCGCCGACGGCATAGCCGGCGATGATCAGCCCCTCGATCATCGCATGGGGGTCGCTTTCCAGAATGGCGCGGTCAATGAATGCCCCCGGGTCACGTTCATCGGCGTTGGCGATGATGTACTTCGTCCTGCCCGGGGTATTGCGGCAGATGCGCCACTTCTCTCCAGCTGAAAACCCGCTTCCTCCCCTGCCCCTGAGCCCCGACCGGGTTACCTCGTCAATGATTTCATCGGGTGATACCGTGAGGGCTTTTGCCAGCGCGCTGTAGCCGCCTGCGGCTATTGCCTGTGCGATATCGGTCGGATCGATGAGCCCGCAGTTTTTGAGGATGAGCCTTCTTTCATAACGTGCCCGGGGAAAGTCGTCAAAGCTGGGGAAAACTTCGCTCTTCTCCCATGCGGCGAGGACGAACTCAAGGAGAGGGTCATCACCGAGGACGAAGTCGTTTACCAGCCTTTCGGCAATGACCGGGTTGAGGTGCCCGTAGGTTACCGGCGGGTAGCCCGGCTTGAAGACGGTGGCGATGGGCTCGGCGTAGCAGTGTCCCATGCAGCCCACCTCGATAACCGGGGTGTCAAGACCATGTTTTCTGATTTCCCTGCGGAAGGCACGGGCAACTTCAGCGGCACCGGCGGCGCGCCCGCAGGTTGCCATGCCCACGGTGATGACCGTTTTCCCCCGGAAA
>JAOAEN010000178.1 GCA_026416775.1 Dehalococcoidales bacterium | reverse complement strand
GCCAAAGACCATCCCGAGCCCGATACCCATCAGGGTAACCACAGGGATCAGGCTGTTCTTGAGGGCATGCCGCACGATGATAATCCGCTCCCTCAAGCCCTTGGACCATGCGGTGCGGATGTAGTCCTGACGGATCACCTCAAGCACGGATGAGCGCATCTGTCGTGCCGTATAGGCAAGTCCGGTGATGGCAAGGCAGATGACCGGCATGATTGCCTGTTTGGTGCTCATCCAGAAGTCCTGGACCGGTGAGGTGTAGCCGTAGATGGGAAGCCAGTTCAGCCTGAGACCGAAAAGATAGATCATCAGTATCCCCAGCCAGAAGACCGGGATGGTGATGCCGATGTTTGCCAGGGTCGTGGAGATGGAATCGATCCATGTACCGCGCCTCACCCCGGCAAGCAGGCCGAAGAGGATGCCAAAGAAATTGGCGATCACGAATGCCACAAGCCCCAGATGCAGGGTGACCGGGAAACGCTCGGCAAGGAGCTTGCCGACGTTCTCATGGTAATAGATGGAAGTGCCCAGATTGCCGCGGAAGATGCCGCCGAGCCAGGAGAAGTACTGCACCATGATTGGCTTGTCCAGGCCGTAGTAGCGGCGCATCATCTCCATCTGCTCCAGGGACATGGATCCTGAAGCAGCCTGTTGCCCCATGAAAATGATCAGCGGGTCACCGGGAAGAAGACGCATCGCAAAAAAAACGATGACCGTCACGAGCAGAAGCACGATAGCGCCGATAATAAGTCGCCGGATGATATAAGTCGTCATTCTGGTATTCGGATACTCTCCCCCAAACTATCAGCTTATTTGCCCTGTTTTATTCAGCCCGTTCTTAAAGCATAAGGCGCTTAAAGGTAGGGCAGGGCTGGGTGGCCCACCCGGGGTACCGGATGAACCACCCAGCTTTTATCACCTTTAGCGCTTGTCCAGCCAGACCTCTTCGGTCTGCCAGCGGACGAAGCCCTGCGTGTACTGTGTGCTGTGGACATACGGCTGCTGGATGACATAGGCCACAACACCGTAGATCGGGATGATGAGGCAGTTATCGTACATGTAGCGCATGAGCTTCTTCGTCCACTCCACCTGGTCGGCGATGTTCACGGCCGCCATGGCCTGCTTGTCCATCTCCGCCTGTTCAGGCGTGCGCCCGAGGAAGGAGAGCCAGGTGAACGGGTCGTTGCTGAACCAGCGGATATAGGTCTGCAGGTAGTTGGTATCGTTACCGCCGGCGAAGTAGAAGGAGAGGTCAATGTCCGCCGAGGGTACATTGGTCTTGCCGTAGATCGTGCCGAAGAAACGGCCGGCATCGGCAATGTCAATGGTCACGTCAAAGCCGACCGCATCAAGCTGCTGCTTGATCATCGTGCAGGCATCAATCGGTGTAGGACCAAACGCATTGGTCGTCAGCAGGTTGATCTTGCAGCGGTTGGTGAGGGAATAGCCCTCGGCAGCAAGGAGCTGCTTGGCCTTATCGGGGTTATATTCGCGGCCCATTGACGGGTCATGACCCCATTCGCCCTCCCAGGGCAGCGCCTTGATCGTCTTGTAGAGCCCGTGCCCGAGTGCCTGGGTGATGCCCTCCTTATCAAGGGCGTATTCCACCGCCTCGCGCAGGTTCTTCTTCTTCATCTTGGAATCGGGGTTGGAGGTATTCGGCCAGAGGCCCCAGGGCAGCGTCGGCCAGGCGCTCTGCTTCTTGTAACCCTTGGCGATGAGTTCCTTGGCATCTTTCGGCGGGGCACCCCAGATATCCGCCTGACCGGCTTCAAAGGCGGCACGTGCCGTTACCGCGTCCGGGATGATGGTGACCTCAATGCCATCGAGATAGGGGCGGTTGGGTTTCCAGTAATTGGGGTTCTTTGTCCAGACGATCTTCACATCGCGCTGGTACTCTTTGAGCATGAAGGGCCCGGTGCCGACGATATTGGTGCGTGCCCATTCAATGCCCTTCTGGAGATCGCCACCCGAGGCCTTCTCCCAAGCCTGCTTGGAATACATGGCGGTCCACCAACCCCAGGTGGGCATCATCTGGTTGTTGTATTTCTTCATCTTGATGACCAGGGTGTACTGGTCGGGGATCTCAAAGCCATCAAAATAGTCCATGTACGGCATGGCGCCGGCATCGATGACCTGCTGGAGGTTCCAGCGCGCCACTTCCGCCGTCAGCTCCGAGCCATCATGGAACTTGATGCCCTTCCTGATCTTGAATGTGATCGTCAGCTTTGCGGGGTCAACTTCAGCCTTTTCGGCAAGGGAAGGTTCGATCCCCGAGGTGAAGGCCCCCCTCTCGGTGGTGGTATCAACGAGGGCTTCGGCAGCCGGAAAGATAGCGGAGCGGTCGCCCGGGCCCATCATCGGGACATAGCTCATCATCTGCGGGCCCGAAGTGGCGATGATCCTTAGCACCCCGCCATATTTCGGGGTCGGGCCTGTGGGAGATGGCTCTGCCGTCTTGGTGGGGGTGGTGGCGGGTGCCGTCGGCGTTGCCGTCTTCGTGGGTGTGGGAGAAGCGGTCGGTTTGGGAGAAGCTGTCGGTGTCGGCTGTGGTTTGGCGCAGCCGGTGAGCACCATCACGCTTACGAGGATAAGTGCCACAGCAATGAACAGTATTTTCTTCACTTAGTCCAGCCTCCTTCCTTAATAAGCTCCTATTGTACAAGCCCCGGTCTTAAGTCGCTGATGCTCTGCTTCACATAACCTACCTCCTTTCGGAAAAAATATTCACTCTTACATATCCTCAACGGTCCCAGGAAGCTTCCTTTTTCAAGCGGAAATTCTGCGTCCGCAGAGTTAACCCT
>JAOAEN010000177.1 GCA_026416775.1 Dehalococcoidales bacterium | reverse complement strand
TACAGCGGATATGATCCCAGTGTTGCTGTCCTGCCTGCTCTTTGATTGCCGGGTCTTGACAAAGTGGTCTGTGGTACTTATTCTATATACAAAACTTGTGTTTCACCGGTAGGTCAGTACGGGAAAATGACGGAGTCAACGGGGAAAAAATATCGGGTGCCGGCGGTGGAGCAGGCAATACACTTGATGCTTTTCCTGGCTGAGGGCGGGAGTACCCCCAGAAGCCTGACCGAGATCTGCCAGGCAGTGGGAATCCATCGGAGCAAGGCTTTTTCCATCCTGAGCACGCTTGCGGAGCACAATCTGGTCAAGAAGTACCCCAACCGCAAGGGCTATGTGCTCGGGCCCGGTCTTCTGACACTTACCGGGAAGATGCTTGAGACCTTCAGGCTTTCACGCCTGGTGGAGCCGGTGCTGGACGAGCTGGCAAAAAAAGCGGGTGCCACGGTGGCACTGGGGATAATCTCGGACGATAGGACATACGTCATCGCCCAGTTTGAAGGGGCACCGGGCATCGGGATCTCTTCTCCTATTGGCTACGTCATGCCGATAACCTACGGTGCCCATGGCAAGGCGATTGCCGCTTTTCTTCCCGAGGATGAGCTTGAAGATATGCTGAAGACGCAGAAGCCTTATTTTTACGGGCGCCCTGAAAAGTTTGACCGGGCAAAGTTCACGAAAGAGCTTATCCAGTGCCGGCGCAACATGTATGCCCTGGAGTTGGGAGATATCCAGAAGGGTGTAAACGCCGTTGCTTCACCGGTGCTTGACCAGAATAACTATCCCGTCGGTTACATATCCATCGTTGGCTTCTTCTCCCGGGAGATGGCAAGGAAGCTCGGCCCGATGGCGGCTGAAGCGGCAAAGTTGCTCTCAAAGGAAGCCGGGCATTTCATATTCTGGCAGAGGGCAAACAGCAGAAGGAATATCATTTAAGAAAAAAGGAGATTACTGCCGTGAAGAGAACGAAGTACGGGAAATACATTATCCCGAAGTCGGTCACCAAACCCGAGCCCTGGCCGACGATGGAATGGATCGGGGATACTGACTACGCATCCAACGTTACCTTCATGATCACGCGCGTCATGGCGCCGTGCAGGATGGAAGAATATCCCCACTCGCACGATTTTGACATGTATTTGCATTTCATCTCCTATGACTATGAGCACATGGATGAACTATTTGCGGAGATTGAGATCGGTCTGGGTGAGGAGCAGGAAATGCATACCATCACCCGACCGGCAAGCGTCTATATCCCGGCGGGGCTCGTGCACTGTCCCCTCATTTTCAAGCGGGTAGATAAACCGCTCATCCTCTTCCATACCAGCATCGCGCCTAAGTATGTGAAGAAAGAAGATACAAAACGCTAGCAGAAGGGAAAGAAGATGTCTTCGGTTGAGGAAAACAAAAGGAACAAGAGACTCGTTGAGACGCTGATCAGGACTGTCTTTCAGGAGCATGATTTCAGCAGGCTTGACGAAATCATGAAGGACGACTACATCCAGCATAACCCGGACACACCGCAGGGCAAAGCCGGATTCAGGAAATTCTTTGAGGAGATGTTCCGGGCAATGCCTGACTTCCGCTATACCGTAAAGAAAATCGTGGCAGAGGGTGACACCGTTATGGTGTATTCAACAACCACGGCGACGCATCTTGGCGAGTGGCTGGGCAACCCTCCTACAGGCAATAAACTCAACTTTGATGTCGTTGATATCTTCCGCATCGAGGACGGCAAGATCGCCGAACACTGGGATGTGGCAGACACGCTCAAGCTCTTTACACAGGTGGGCAAGGTTAGACAGTAGTATAATCTTTTTTGATCCTTGTCCTGTTTGTCCCTGAGCTCAGTCTCTGGCTTCCACGTATGATGAAATGATGGTAACGGGGAGTTCGGCGCTCATCACAAATATCCAGGGATATTCCGTGCATGACGGGCCCGGGATCAGGACGGTGGTGTTCCTCAAGGGTTGCGGGCTCAGGTGCCTCTGGTGCAGCAACCCGGAATGCATTTCGCCGCACCCTGAAATCGGTTTCGTGAAAAGCCTCTGCGCAAGGTGTGGCCGGTGTGCCGCCGCATGTACCAGTGGAGCGCTTGCTTACGAAGAAGGAAATTACCCGCATTTCAACCGCCAGAAGTGTTCCGGCTGCGGGGCATGCGCTACAGCCTGTCCCGGAAAAGCACGCCTCCTCTACGGCAAAGCGATGGCTGCCGGCGAGGTCTTCGCGAGCATAAGCCAGGATAAAATGTTTTACGATGCTTCGGGCGGTGGGCTGACCGTCTCGGGCGGCGAACCGCTCCTCCAGCCCGAGTTTGTCCGCGATCTCTTTGCAATGTGCCGCGATGTCGGTATCCACACCTGTATTGAAACGGCCGGACATGTACCGGCGGCGGCGCTCCAAAAGGTGCTGTCGCTTACCGATTATGTGCTTTATGACCTCAAGCACATGGATGACGAAAAGCACAAAGTATATACCGGCAAACACAATGCTCTCATTCTTGACAATGCCAGGGCTGTGGCGGCAAGCGGGGTGGAGGTGCTTTTCCGCATGCCTCTTATCCCGGGCATCAATGATGATGTGGAGAACATCAGGAGCACGGCATGGTTCCTGCACAGCCTTGGCAAAAGGTTTCTTCGCATTGAACTGATGCCTTATCACCGGCTAGGTACGGGTAAGTACGAGTCGCTGGGAAGGGCGTACCCCTTGGCGGATCTTGCCTTACCGCCAGCCGGGCACATAGAGGCAGCAAAGAGCATGTTTGAGGATAACGGCATAAGATGCACGGTCTCAAGATGAGAGTATAATAAAAAAGCCAGGCGCGTGCTG
>JAOAEN010000176.1 GCA_026416775.1 Dehalococcoidales bacterium | reverse complement strand
GGCAAGCAGTCTGCGCAGCATGTTCGTGCACATCCTGCCCAATGCCCTGCCCCCGATGATCGTGCTCATCACCCTGCAGCTCGGGACACTCATCCTCGCCGAGGCAGGTCTGAGTTTTCTCGGCGTCGGGATCAAGCCGCCGGGGGCTGCCTGGGGTGCCATGGTCAACGACGGCTACCGCTACCTCATGACCAACCCGATGCTTTCCTTTGCCCCCGGGCTTGCCATCATGCTCGTGGTCTTTGCCTTCAACATGGTGGGGGACGGGCTCAGAGATGCACTTGACCCGAGGCTCCGGGGCATGATCTAGCTTGCAGGTAGAATAACTTTCGGCTAATATTGCGTGGAAGCGACCAGCTTGCTGCGCTGATTTTCGGGAAAGAACAGCTAAGTTATCCTTCATCACCGTGGGCGGAGAAACGGAGACAGTTACGGGAAGGTCTGCAAACAAAGGAGGGACATCATGATCAGCAAGGGGATATTTGACCTCACGGGAAAGGTCGCCCTGGTCACCGGGGGCAGCCGCGGTATCGGCCGGGCGATTGCCGAAGCCATGGCCGCCTTTGGGGCTGATGTTGCCATCGCGGCACGCGACCGGGGAAAGATTGACGAGACACTCGCTATCCTTGCCAAGTACAGGGTAAGGACGCTCGGCATTTCCGCCGACATGACCAGGGAAGATGACATCAAGCGGATGGTCAGCGAAACGTTGAAGACCTTCGGCCGCATTGACATCCTTTTCAACAACGCCGGCATCGCACGTCCGCAGCGCCCGATTCACGAGGAAGTCGTGGAGGACTTTGACATCGTCATCGCCACCAACCTCAGAGGGCCCTTCCTGGTGCTCAAGTACGTCCTCCCCGTGATGATGAAGCAGAACAAGGGCTCGATCATCAATATTTCGTCCACCGCCGGGCTCCGCGCCGAGATCCCGGAAATCGCCCCGGTCGGCTACTGTGCCGCCAAAGCCGGCATCAACGTGATGACGCAGGTCGCCGCGATTGAGTACGCAAAATACAACATCCGCGTTAACTGCATTGCCCCCGGCATGCACCATTCCGAGCTCGGTCATGACGTCCCACGAAAGTCCCCGCCCGACCCGCAGGAAGTCGCCGCCATGCAGGAGAAGATGCAGAAGACCAACGAAGATATCCCCATGGGACGCATGGCAGATGCCGAGGAGCTTGCCGGGCTTGCGGTGCTCCTTGCCTCGGATGCCTCAAGCTATATCACCGGGCAGGTCTTCGTGCAGGACGGCGGAAGGTCGGCCAAGCACTAGGGGGCAATAGAAAGAAAGAAGGGCTGGTAGCGCATACGGGATTCGAACCCGTGATCTCCTCCTTGAGAGGGAGGTGTCCTTGGCCGCTAGACGAATGCGCCCCGTTACGTTCTATTATTGCCTGTTTGGGTGCTATCCGTCAAGCTTTGGACAGACACAGTCCTGGCAGCAGTGGGTAACCTTTCATACCCAAGCCCCTGTACCCCCTTTCGGGGCTGTCCGGGAGGGGACGGAGGAAACGATTGCCAAAGATGCGCACGGGAACGATGTCCGTTCCCGTCAGCCTTCTATTTTGACGTCATACCACCGTCAACCGGCATGACATGCCCGGTGATGAAAGAGGCTTCGTCCGAGCACAGCCACATGACCGCTTCCGCCATGTCTTCCGGCGTCGCGAGCCGCCCCATCGGGATTTCCGCCATCATCTTCTCCCTTTCCTCTGGGTGTGTGCCCGTGAGGTATTCAAAGAGAAGCGTCCGCTCGGTGGGCCCGGGTAGGATGGTATTGACACGCACCCCGTATGCCGCACCTTCCAGGGCAGCAACCTTTGTCAGCCCGAGAAGCCCGCTCTTGCTGGCGACGTAGGCGCCGAATCCGGGAAGCGGCTTGAGCGCCCCCACCGACGACGTATTGACGATGACGCCGTATTTCTGCCGGAGCATCTGTTTCATCTCGTACTTCATGCAGAGGAAGACGCCTTTAAGGTTGATGTCTATCGTGCGGTCCCAGAGCTCCTCCGGCATATCAACGATGCTGGTAACGGGCACACGTTTTCCGTCTGGACCGATGCCGGCGTTGTTGAAGGCAAAGTCCAGCCTGCCGTAGCGGCGGACGCATTCGGCAACAAGGGATTCAACCTCACGGGCAACCGAGACATCACAGCGGATAAAGGTGGCCTCCCCGCCTGACTTCTTGATGAGGTCAACCGTCTCCTCGGCACCGCGGACATTGGCATCGGTGGTAACAATCACCGCCGCTCCCTCGCGGGCAAAGACCCGGGCGGTAACCCGACCGATCCCCGAAGCACCACCAGTTACCAGGGCGACCTTGCCGGAAAATCTCTCTTTCATCGCTGCCTCCCTCCTGCCCTGTAATATAGCACAAATTTCCCATTTTGCCGAAAATGATGCTAGTATAAATGGGCAAGCGGTTTCGGTGACGCAGACCTTGCCTCAGAAGCCATGATGGTAGTATAAAGAGTAAGAAAAAGCAATCAGGTAAGGAGGCTATCGTGCTACTGAAAGACCGGGTGGCTATCGTTACCGGGGGCGCCAAGGGGATGGGCAGGGCAATTGCCCTGAAGTTTGCCGAGGAAGGTGCCGATGTCGTCGTCAACGCGCTGCATCTTGAAGGGGCGGAAAAGGTCGCCCGGGAAATCCGGGCGATGGGACGGCGTGCAGTTGCGGTCAAGGCCGATATTTCCCGAAGCGCCGAGGTGAACGAAATGGTCGCCCGCACGATGCAGGAGTTCGGCAGGATCGATATCCCTGTCTCTTATACACATCT
>JAOAEN010000175.1 GCA_026416775.1 Dehalococcoidales bacterium | reverse complement strand
TCTTTTCGGCAACCCCCATACCGGGCAATGAAGCCGTGGTAAACCGTACCGTGGACAGCCTCTTCAAGCAGGGGGCGCGCGTCATCTACGATAAGCTGGGGCAGGTGCACGTCCACGGTCACGGCGCGCAGGAAGAGCTCAAGCTCATGTTGAACCTCGTAAGGCCACGTTTCTTTGTCCCGATTCACGGGGAATACCGCCACCTCAGCCTGCACGCAAGCCTTGCCGAATCGGTAGGCATGCCGCGGAGCAATATCTTCGTCCTTGAGGATGGGGATGTCCTGGAGCTCACCGGCTCAAGCGCCCGCGTCAACGGCAAGGTGAGCACCGGGCATGTCTATGTTGACGGCCTGAGCGTGGGGGATGTCAACGAGGTGGCACTGCGCACACGCCGCCAGCTTTCCCGTGACGGGATTGTCGTGGCGATTGTTACCGTCAACCAGCAGACGGGCAAACTGCACGGGCGACCGGACATCGTTTCCTACGGCTTTATCGACGCAGGCGAGTTCTCCGACATAATAGAAGAAAGCCGGGAAGTCCTCACCAGAACCCTTGACCACAGCGGGAGCCGCATCACCGAATGGAGTTTCGTTACCAGCAAGGTCAAGGACACGCTTGAAAAGTTTTACTACGAAAAGACCAAAAGACGCCCGATGATCCTCCCCTTTATGGTAAAGGTGTAGGATGGCAAGGAAAAAGGTCCTCCGGGAAGAAAAAGAGGCCCGAGAAAGGCCGGCAAGACAGCCTTCTTCGGGCGGGTTTTTCCACCTGCTTTTTTCCCGCCCGATGCGCCAGCTTTTCCTCATTATCATCGTAGTGACCATACTTGCTGTTCTTCAGGACAGTCTCCAGAAGTTTTTCCAGGAACTGCGCGTCCTCTTCGGCTGGGGTACCATCCTCATCCTGATTGCGATCCTGACACCTCTCACCGTGATATGGCGCCGCCAGTGGGGCAGCTTTATCCACCGCTGGAACTGGTGGCTTGCCGGCATAGCCTTTGGTTTCGCCATCTGGGGTATCCTCGGCATCATTGAATACCAGAGCGACCTCCTCCCCAACGGTCTCGGTGGCAGGTTCGGTTACGCTCTCGTCGGGAGCCCTTCCCCGGCGGACAGCTGGGAGCCATTTCTCGGTTCCCTCCGCATCCTGGGGCTAGTTATTCTGGGGGTTTTCTTTGCCATGCCGCGGGTAAGCCTCCGCGCCCTGAAACGGTTTTCCCTCTGGCTTTACGGAAGAGCCGCAGGAGCCTTCTCCAGACACCCCCGAACGGCAACACCACCGCTCCGTCCTGTCGGTGAAGAGACGCGGGGTACAGCAAAGGCCCTCCCCTCCGGCACCCGGGCTGAGCCATCTCCAGGCCCTGACGTAAGCAGGACACGCGAAAAGCTGGATGAGCTTGCCCGGAGAGCCCAGACGCTCAAGGCAGCCTTGCCGCAGCCGTCTTCGGAGGCACCTGCCGCGGCACCGGAGCTGCGCAGAGTTACCGAGGATGTCTGGAAGAAATACGGTCAGACAAGGGAGCTGGTGGAGGTAGATGGCTGGAAGCTCCCGCCGGCTGACATTCTTGACACGTCGCCCGAGGTCCAGTTCAGCGAAGAGGACAACCTCCAGCGCGCCAGGCTCATTGAAGAGACGCTCGCCAGCTTCGGTGTAGAAGCCAAGGTAGTGCAGATCAATGCCGGGCCGACGGTCACACAGTTTGGTGTGGAACCCGGCTGGGACAGGAAATACAAGGAAGTCAAGGAAAAGGACAAAGACGGCAAGGTCCACGTGAGGTTGGAAGAGGTTTCCCGCACCAGGGTCAAGGTGGAAAGAATCAGCTCGCTTGCCAATGACCTGGCGCTGGCGCTTGCCGCTCCCACCATCAGGATTGAAGCCCCGGTACCGGGGAAAACCTACGTGGGGATTGAGGTCCCCAATACCACCTCGGATATCGTCAGCCTGCGTGGGGTGGTGGAGTCCAATGCCTTCCAGAAGATGCTCACCAAGACCAAGCTTGCCCTTGCCCTCGGCAAGGGCGCCGGTGGTGAGGCGGTGGTGGCCGACCTCACCAAGATGCCGCATCTCCTCATCGCCGGGGCTACGGGTAGCGGGAAAACAGTGTGCCTCAATACGATTATCTGCTGCCTCCTCATGTACAACACCCCGAACGACGTGCGCTTCATTCTCATTGACCCGAAGCGCGTGGAATTGACCCAGTACAACAGCATCCCGCATCTCGTCACCCCGGTAATCGTGGAGACAGATAAAGCCATCGGTGCCCTGCGCTGGCTGCTTGAGGAGATGGACCAGCGCTACAAGAAAATGGCAGCGGTCTCCGCGCGCAACATCGAAGCGTATAACAAAGACAGACATGGCAAGGACAGGCTCCCTTACATCGTCCTCATTGTGGATGAGCTTGCCGACCTCATGATGGCCGGTTTTGACGAGGTGGAAAGCAGCCTCTGCCGCCTTGCCCAGCTTTCCCGCGCCACAGGGATCCACCTCATTGTGGCGACCCAGCGTCCTTCGGTGGATGTAGTCACCGGGCTTATCAAGGCGAACTTCCCCACCCGCATCAGCTTTGCAGTTACCTCGCAGGTGGACTCGCGCACCATCCTCGACATAGCAGGTGCGGAAAAACTCCTCGGTAGGGGCGATATGCTCTACATGCCCACCGAAGCCGCCAAGCCCAAGCGCCTGCAGGGCTGTTTCCTCTCCGATAACGAGATAGAGAGGCTGGTGAACTTCTGGGCGGTCCAGCGGAAAGAAACGCCCGATAATCTCAGGCTCGAGGCACTGGTGAGTACCACGCCCTGTCTCTTATACACATCT
>JAOAEN010000174.1 GCA_026416775.1 Dehalococcoidales bacterium | reverse complement strand
CGTCAATTCCATGCGGACACTTAACATCCTGCTTGACCTCTATTTTTCCCTGCGCTGAACGCAAAGACCCAAGAACAGGCCCTTCCCACCGAAAACGACCCGCCCCTGGCAAGCCCTGTTTGCGGGCCAGTTTTCAAATCCCGTATAATATGAGGTCGGGTAAGAATTCCTCACCGCGTCTTCCGGTAAACCCATCGTATGAAGCTCGGCATTGACATCGGCTCGGTAACCGCCAAAGCCGCCATCCTTGATGAGGAAACAAACGTCCTTGAGACCAGGTATGTCCGCACCATGGGACAGCCGGTGGAGACCGTTACCGGCATCCTCAAGAGTCTGTTTGCCAGATACCCGCCGGAGAAGTTCCGCGTTGCCGCCTGCACCGGGAGCGGTGGACAGCTCATCGCCGATATCCTCGGGATCCCTTTCGTTAACGAGATAACCGCCCAGGCATACGGCACCGCCCACTTCCACCCCGAGGTCGAGACCATCCTTGAGATCGGCGGGGAAGATGCCAAGCTCATCGTCCTGAAGAGGGAGCCGGAAAGCAACACTCCGAAGGTGGCGGACTTCACCCTGAACGGCGTCTGTGCCGCCGGTACCGGCTCATTCCTTGACCAGCAGGCATCGCGGCTGGGCATCCCGATCGAGGAGTTCGGGGATGTGGCGCTCAGGTCGGAACACCCGCCGCGGGTCGCCGGACGGTGCAGTGTCTTCGCCAAGAGCGACATGATCCACCTCCAGCAGATCGGCACCCCGGTGCACGACATCGTCGCCGGGCTCTGCTTTGCCATGATCCGCAACTTCAAAGGGCAGGTCATCCGCGGGCGCCAGCTCGGCAAGCCGGTCGCCTTCCAGGGCGGGGTTGCCGCCAATAAAGGCATCATCCGCGCCGTCAGGGAGGTGCTGGAGCTTGCGGATAACGAGCTCATCATCCCCAGGCATTTTGCCCTTCTGGGGGCAATCGGTGCCGCACTCATCAGCACGGACGGGGCACCGCCCGCCGATACCATCCGGCGTCTTGAGGACTACACCGCCCGGCGCAGGTATGAGTTTGTAACGCTACCCCCGCTCAAAGGGGACGACTACCCCATCGTTACCGAACCGGCGAAGCCCACCACCACAGCGCCAGTGGAAGCCTATGTCGGCGTGGACATCGGCTCCATCAGCACCAACGTCGTCGTCATTGATAGGGAAAACCGCGTGCTTGCCCGCCGCTACCTGATGACCGCAGGGCGTCCCATTGAGGCGGTAAAACAGGGGCTCTGGGAAATCGGGTGCGAAATCGGGGATAAGGTCATCATTAAAGGTGCCGGCTCCACCGGCTCGGGGCGATATATGACCGGCGAGTTCTTCGGTGCTGATGTTATCCGCAACGAGATCACCAGCCATGCAAAGGCGGCAGCATTTGTCTGCCCCGAGGTGGACACGATATTTGAAATCGGCGGGCAGGACGCCAAGTACATCAGCCTGCAGAACGGCACCATCGTGGACTTCACCATGAACAAGGTCTGTGCCGCCGGTACCGGCTCATTCCTTGAAGAGCAGGCGGAGAAGCTCGGCATCAGCATTAAAGATGAGTTTGGCAGCCTCGGGCTTGCAGCAGAGCACCCCCTTGACCTCGGGGAGCGCTGCACCGTCTTCATGGAATCCCAGCAGAACTACTACAAGCAGCGCGGTGCCCTCAAGGAAGACCTCATCGCCGGGCTTGCCTACTCTGTGGTACGCAACTACCTCACGAAGGTCGTTGAAGACAGGAAAATCGGCAACCACATCCTCTTTCAGGGCGGCACCGCCTTCAACCGCGCCGTCAAGGCTGCCTTTGAAAGCGTGCTGGGGAAGAAGATCACCGTACCGCCGCACCACGACGTGCTCGGTGCCGTCGGCGTGGCGATGCTGGCAAAAGAGGAAATGGAAGCCACCGGCAGGCCGACCCGTTTCCGCGGTTTTGACCTAAGGGACCGCAAATACGAGCTCACCACCTTTGTCTGCGAAAAATGTGCCAACCGCTGCGAGATCCACCGGGTCGTTTTTGAAAGTGAAGAACCGCTCTTTTACGGCTCGCGCTGCGGGCTTTACGATAGTCCCGAAAAGAAGGCAAGACGCAAGGCCTCAAAAATACCGCACCTCTTTGAGGAACGCCGGGAAAAGCTCCTTAACATCTATCCCAAGGACCGCCCGGACCGGCCCAACGGAATGACGGTGGGTATCCCCCGCATGCTCTTCTTCCACGAGCTTTACCCGCTCTGGAA
Organism: Dehalococcoidales bacterium; assembly: GCA_026416775.1. GTDB lineage: Bacteria > Chloroflexota > Dehalococcoidia > Dehalococcoidales > RBG-16-60-22 > JAOAEN01. The sequence continues at coordinate 610 of JAOAEN010000174.1, read as the reverse complement.
GGCATTCTTCACCGAGCTTGGTTTCCAGGTGGTACCGTCCGACCCCACCAACCGCGACATCATCCGCCAGGGAGTGGAGAACGTCGCCGAAGAGCCGTGCCTGCCGATAAAGCTCGCCCACGGGCACATCCTCAACCTTCTGGAGAAAGCCCCGGATTTCCTGTTTTTACCCTGTCCAGTGCACGATGGAGAAACTGGGCGATGGTTTCCGCAACTCATGGAACTGCCCCCTCACCCAGAGCCTGCCGTACATCATCCTCAGCTCCGAGCGCATCAGGGAGAGACTCGGATCCCACGGCACTAAGATGATAAAGCTCCTGCGCCCGGTGATGCGTGCCGGCCGCGGGCGTATCTGTCAGGAGAAGATCCTGCGGGAGGTCGCCCACGAAACCGGGATACACTCGGACGACAGGATCGAACGCGCCATCCGCACCGGCTTTGAAGCGCTCGATGCCTTTAACGCCTGGCAGAAGCGGCGCGGGGAGGAGGTCCTTTCGCAGCTTGCACCCGGCGACAGGGCCATCGTCATCATCGGCAGGGCATACAATACCTATGACGATGCGATGACGCTCAATATCCCCGAAAAGCTGCGGGACTGTCTCTTATACAC
>JAOAEN010000173.1 GCA_026416775.1 Dehalococcoidales bacterium | reverse complement strand
CATCATTGCCAGGGGGAGCGGTGCCCTGAACCCCGAGCCCATGGCGGACTTTATTGACGTCTTCGTCCTCGGTGACGGGGAAGAGGACATCCACGAGCTTATCGACACCTTCCGCGCCGCAAAAGGGCACGGCAAAAAGGTCCTCCTGAGACAGCTTGCCGTAATACCAGGCGTCTACGTCCCCAGCTTCTACGAGGTGCGTTACGAGGCCGGAGGTCTCATCAAAGGCATCACCCCGCTTGAAGCCGAAGCATCCCCCAGAATAAGACGGCGCATCGTGAGCAAGCTGCCCCCTCCCCCCACGCGCCCCGTCGTCCCCTATATTGAGGTCGTCCACGACCGCGGGATGATTGAAATCCAGCGCGGCTGCAGCCGCGGCTGCCGCTTCTGCCAAGCGGGGATGATCTACCGCCCGGTCCGCGAGCGCCCTCATGCCGAAGTCGCAAGCGCCGTCGGTGAAATCATCAGCAACTGCGGTTATGATGAGATCGCTCTTGTTTCCCTCAACACCTCGGACTACGCCGGCATTGAAACGCTCATCACCGAACTCAAGCGGCGCTACCCGGATACCGCCCTTTCCCTGCCCAGCCTGCGGCTGGACAAGTCCTCGGTGGACCTCGTCAGGTCGCTGCCCACGCGCAGCCGTACCGGGCTTACCTTTGCCCCCGAGGCCGGCAGCGAAAGACTGCGCGCCGCCATCAACAAAGCCCTGAGCGAGGCGGGCTTCCTCGAAACGGTGGTCACCGCCCTTGAGCGCGGCTGGACCGGGCTCAAGCTCTACTTCATGGTCGGGCTGCCCACCGAGACGGCAGAAGATGTGGCAAGCATCGCCCGCCTCATCGAGCAGGCAAGCACCGAGGGCAGGAAAGCCACGGGGAAAACGCCCCAGCTACGGGTGAGCATCAGCACCTTCGTGCCCAAGCCCCACACGCCGTTCCAGTGGAGCCCGCAGGAAGACCTGGCCACCATCAACGCCAAGCAGGAGCTCCTGCGCAAAAGCCTCAGCCGCAGGAATGTCCGCCTTTCCTGGCAGGATGTCAGGACCAGCCTGCTTGAGGCGGTACTTTCCCGCGGTGACCGGAGGCTCGGCAAGGTAATCTACCACGCCTGGAAGCTGGGGTGCCGCTTCGATGCCTGGAGCGACCGGTTCAACTTTGAACACTGGACGAAGGCCTTTGCCGAAGCCGGACTTGATCCGTCCTTCTATGCCCACCGCAGCCGTTCGCCGGATGAAATTCTGCCCTGGTCCCATATCGACTGCGGCATCACCGAGGAGTTCCTCAGGCGCGAGCTTGCCAACGCCACAAAGGGCATCACCACGCCCGACTGCCGCACCGCGTCCTGTCAGGGCTGCGGGCTTGCGGAAAGCGGCGATTGCATCGGGAAGACCCCGGCGTAGCTGCGTAACTGCGCTGTTGCGCAAGTGCGCATTTGGGGGAAATCTACTGACCTTCTTCCTCGAAGGCGGTAATCGCCACAAGGCGGTCGCCCGGCTCAAGGGTCATCACGCGCACGCCCTGGGTTGCCCGCCCCTGAATGCTGATACCGTGCTTGGGATCCTTGTCACGAACCGGGATGCGCGTTACCATGCCCTCTGCCGTGATGAGCATGATCTGCTGGGTTTCGGTAACCACTCTGGCGGCGCTGACAACACCAGTCTTCTCCACGATCTTGAAGGTCCGTACGCCGACTCCGGCACGCTGCTGGCGCGGGTAGCGGTCAAGCGGGGTGATCTTGCCGTACCCGCCTTCCGAGACGACGAGGAGATAGGCACCCGGGATGACCTTATCCACGCTGATGACGGCATCATCCGGCGTCAGTTTGATGGCACGCACCCCACCGCTCATCCGCGATGCCGCCCTCAGGCTCCCCACACCAAAGCGTATGGACTGCCCCTTGCGGGTCACCACGATGACTTCGTCCTGATCCGTGGCAAGGCAGACGGAGACGAGCTCATCCCCCTCCGCCAGATCCATGGCGATAAGCCCCGAGCTGCGCACGGCGATGAACTGGTCGACCGCCGTCTTCTTCACCTCGCCGAGGCGTGTCACCATCACCATGTAGGTGCCCGGCATCAGCCCGGTGGTGGCGATCATCGCCGTAATCCTTTCCCCTTCGGCAAGTGAGATGAGGTTGATGATGGCGATCCCCTTGGAGGTGCGGGTAACCCCGGCCGGGATTTCGTGGCACTTGAGGTGATAGACCTTCCCGCGGTCGGTGAAGAAGTAGAGGTCGTCATGCGTATCGGCCACGCTAAGGCGGGCCACCGCGTCCTCCTCGCGCGTTACCTGCCCGATGATGCCCTTGCCCCCGCGGTGCTGGAGCACGTAGTTGCGCGCGGAAACGCGCTTGATGAAGCCACGGGCACTCAGGGTGACCACCACCCGCTCGTGGGGGATGAGGTCTTCCTCGGTGAAGTCAAACTTGCCCTGTTCCTGCACCGCCGTGCGGCGGCCATCCCCGTATCTGGACTTGAGATGGGAGACCTCCTCCTTGATCAGGGCAAGGACGCGGGCGGGATTGCCCAGAAGCTCCTCAAGATAGGCGATCGTCTTGATGACCTCTTCGTACTCTTCCTGGATCTTCTGCCGCTCCAGGCTGGCAAGCCTCCGCAACTGCATATCAAGGATTGCCTGCGCCTGCACCTGGCTCAAGCCGAAGCGGGACATGAGGTTCTTCCGTGCCGCCTCCGCCGTCTCCGACTCGCGGATCGTCCTGATCACCTCGTCAATGTGGTCAAGGGCAATGCGCAGTCCCTCAAGGATATGCGCCCGCTCCTTCGCCTGGGCAAGTTCGTAGCGCGAGCGCCTGGTGATGACCTCGCGGCGGAAATCGATGTGGTGCTGCAGCAGCTCGCGCAGGCTAAGCACCCGCGGTTGCCCGTCCACGAGGGCAAG
>JAOAEN010000172.1 GCA_026416775.1 Dehalococcoidales bacterium | reverse complement strand
GGTGTAGGCGGTGGCGTAGTTCAGCCCGTGCGCCTTGGCACCGCGGATGTCGTAGGCGGGCATTTCCAGCCCCTTGATCTGCATGGCAAAGGCGTCCGTGCCCCTGCCGATAACTTCCGCCGCCTTCTTCGTCCCCTGCCCGAGGAGCCGTCCCAGACCTTCCTGGTAGGTAATGCGGCGCAGCATCTCAATGACCGCCCGGTGGTTGCCGAACTTAAGCTCAAGCCCGTCGGTATCCTTCCCGGTGAGGATACCGCGCTCGTAGAGCTCCATCGCCCAGGCGATAGTAACCCCTGCGGAGATGGTATCAATGCCGTACTCATCGCAGAGACGGTCAGCCGCAATCACCGCCGGCAGGTAGTCCACGCCGACGGTGCTGCCCAGCGAATATGTGGACTCAAACTCGGGACCCTCGCTCAGGTAGCCGGCATATTCTCCCTGCGTGACGAGCTTTACCTGGCTGCAGCCCACCGGACAGTCATGGCAGTGGTTGCGCGTGATGATCATCGTGTCCTGGGCCGCTCGACCCAGCCCCTTCACCATGTCGATTTCCCCGGTCGCCATCCAGTTCTTGATGGAGAGGATGCCCATCTCCGAGGTAACGTCCACCACCATCGGCGTCCCCGCCCGGGAGAACTGGGAATAGAGCACGGGGCTTTCCTTCATGCGCTTGAGCATCGCCTCGCGTGCCCTGCGGAAAGACGCCTCATCGGCGATGGCGGGGCGCTTTGTGCCGCGCACTGCAATCGCTTTGAGGTTCTTGGCACCCATCACCGCCCCCAGCCCCTTCCTTCCGGCTGCCCGTCGCTCGTTGATGATCGCCGCCATGGGCACGCACCTTTCGCCGGCAGGCCCGATACAGGCAACGCGGTAGTTGCCGTCGCGTAGCTCATCTTTGATGAAGAGCTGGGTATCGGTAGTCATCATCCCGCGGAGCTTTTCGGCGCTGCGGAACTGTATTTCGCCGTCCTTTATGGCGAGATAGGTGGGCTTCTCCGCCCTGCCCTCAATGACGAGCGCATCGTAGCCCGCCATCTTGAGCTCCGCCGGGAACTGCCCGCCGGAAAGTGCCATGCCGAGCGCCCCGGTAAGCGGGGACTTGGCGACCACCGCCATGCGGCTGGCACACGGGGTACCGGTGGCGGTGAGGGGACCGACGGCGAAGATGAGGCGGTTTTCTTCCCCGAGCGCCGGGACCCCGGCCCTGAGCTCATCATAGAGGAGCTTGATACCAAAACCTGCCCCCCCGAGGTAGTCACGCACAAGCTCCCACGAGAGCGGCTCTTCCCGCGCCGAAAGACGGCCCAGGTCCACCCTCAGTATCTTTCCTGCATAGCCACCGCGATACATATGCCAGACCTCCTTCTGACCCTGATAACTCTTACAATGTCACGCTGCCACCGTTGACCACAAGGTAGTGACCGGTGATGAAGTCCGCATCCGCGGAAGCGAGAAACACGGCTGCCCCCACCAGGTCCTGCGGCACCTCACGGCGCTTGAGACACTGGGCGTCAATGGTGGAGGCAAAGGCCTCTTCCGCCTCCGGTTGGGTGAGGCTTGCCTCCGTGGCGGGGAAGCCGGGGGCAAGGCTGTTCACGTTGATGCCATGGGGGCCGAGGGCACGGGCAAGGTGGCGGGTGAGTGCCCAGACGGCGGCCTTGGAGCAGGCATAGGCAAGGAGGCGATGGGCGCCGGGCACGTGAAAAACGTCCGAGGCAACGTTGATGATCTTTCCGCCGCCCTGCTTTATCATCAGGGGAGCGATTGCCTTGCAGCAGAGATAAGTGCCCCGCACGTTCACGGCAAACATGCGGTCCCACTCCTCAACCGACCAGCCGTCCCAGGGGCGCCGGGCAACCCCGTAGTAAAGCGCGGCATTGTTGAGAAGGATGTCCACCCGCCCGTAAAGCCGCATGACCTCATCCGCCATCGCCTGCGTGTCCTTCTCCGAGGAGATGTCCACCTTCATGGCATGGGCTTCGCCACCCTTCGCCACGATCTCGTCGACGGTCTTCTGCGCCCGCTCCGGGCTGATATCAGGAAGGAGAAGCCTTGCCCCTTCTTCGGCATACNTGAGGGCAAAGGCCTTACCCAGCCCCCTGCCCGCCCCGGTGATGATGGCGACCTTATCTTTGAGCCTGGGCGACACAGCTACCCTCCCTCAAGGTTTATCTGATTTTACACCGGCACCAAACAAGCGTCAAACCGCAGACTTTGTCCCTGGATTCGGTTCCGCTGCTTTCGGTACCCGGGGCATGAGAAGAGACCGTAGCTCTGCTCGCCAAGACGGGACTTAAGGGAGAATAGGCTCTGTCCGAACCTGGAGAGTCCCCTCCTTTCGGGCGGGCTGTGCTATCAATGGACGGGGAAATGGAAAGAAGGCTGTCATGCTCTCTAAAACTGGTTCTAACTGTCTTTGCTCGTTGGTGCTTGCCTCACCGCTGTATCCCCTCTCCAGCTGGGAGCAGAAGATTATCCGCAAATCTTTTTCCGGCTAGAGACAAGGAAGAGTAGAGGGAGTTATCCTGCCCTCTAAAACGGAGCCGAATTTTCTTCGGCTATTGGGGCTTATGGTGCTCACCTCACCCCTTTATCCCCTCTCCAGCCTGGGGCATCGGTGATAACCCATCATGTTTATGGCTGGAGAGGGGAACTAAAGTGAGAGGGGGCTCCGCCCCCTCTTGAGCTCTCCCCCTTTCAAACGGCCAAAGATCAAACTCCGAAGAAAAATAAAGAGGCGCTTCTCGCTACCCCCAAACACTCTCCCCTTAGAGGGGCTGGTTTATCAACAGTTGATGGGGAGTAAGAAACAGGCAGTGGTTTTCCCATCCAAACTTAGCCCTGTTTGCCCCCCGGCTGTTAGTGCTCACCTCACCCATTTATCCCCTCTCCAGCCAGAGGC
>JAOAEN010000171.1 GCA_026416775.1 Dehalococcoidales bacterium | reverse complement strand
AGATGTGTATAAGAGACAGATCTCAACCTGCACCCCGGGGTACCTGCCGCTGATGCTGGCGCTGATAGCCTCCACCTCGGACATATCGGCATCCAAGCCGTAATAGATGGTCACCACCTCCGCCTTCTCCATGTCAAGGCGCTCAAGGATCTGGTGGACGACATCCAGGTTCGTCTCCCCCACCGCAACAAGTTCATCATCAAGCAGGCCGATGGGCTGTTTCCGCCGGATCTTCAGCCCGTTCACCGTGGTGGCACGGATGGAGCGCGTGACCTCGATGGTCCTGACCGTACTCAGAGCCTTTTCCATGAGGTTCACGTTGGTCTTGAAATCCGCTTCGTAGTCAAAGGCAAGGAGCGCCACAATTCCCTGCGGGATGGTGCGTGATGGCACCACCCTCACCGTCTTCTTCGTGAGGGACTGCACCTGATTTGCCGTGGCAATGATGTTTTTGTTGTTCGGCAGGACGATGACCTTGTCCGAGTAGGTTGACTCCACCGCCTGCAGGATGTCCTTGGTGCTGGGATTCATCGTCTGTCCCCCCGGCACCACCGCCGCGGCACCGAGGCTCATGAAGACCTCGGTAAGCCCTTCCCCGGAAGCCACCGCCACCACCGCGGTATCCGTGGTAACGATCCTTTCCTTCTGCATCTCAAGGAAGTCCTGGTGCTGCTCGTCCATGTTGCGGATGCTTATCTGGTGAAGGGTACCGAGACTGGTGGCAAAGTTGAGGACGCTGCCGGGCCTGAGCGTGTGGATATGGATGCGCACCGCGGACTCGTCACCAACAACGATCAGGGACTCACCTTTTTTCAGGAGACGGCGGCGGATTTCCTCAGGGTCAAGCTCCTCACCCTTGAGCAGGAACTCGGTGCAGTAACCGTAGGGCACCTCGCCTGGCTGGGAAAGCGTGGTTACCGGTGCCGACGCGGGGACCTCACTCACGATGATCTGCGGCTTCTTCAGACGCATTTCCTCGGCCTCCCCCTTGAGATATCGCAGCGCTCCCTCAAGGAGCGTGTAGATACCCTGCCCGCCGGCATCCACCACCCCGGCATCACGGAGCACCTTAAGAAGCCGCGGGGTGTTGGCGACTGACTTTGCCGCCGCTTCAACCACCGCCTCCAGCACCTCAACGAGGTCCTCGGTACCCTTTTCCACCTCTGCCCGTGCCGCCTGCGCCGCATCGCGGATTACCGTGAGCATGGTGCCTTCCACCGGGTTGCTCACCCCTTTATAGGCAGTCTGCGCGGCTTTCTCCAGCGCAAGGGCTAGCTCCTTGGCATCAAATGATTCCTTGTCCTGGAGCGCCTCGGTGATACCGCGCCATATCTGCGAGAGGATGACCCCGCTATTGCCCCGTGCCCCGATAAGTGCCCCCCGTGCCATGGCATGGGCAACCCCGGCGGCGCTGTGGTCAGGGGCGCGGAAAGCTTCTTCCATCGTGGAACGCATGGTGAGCATCATATTGGTACCGGTATCACCGTCCGGCACCGGAAAGACATTCAGGGCATCAATATCAGCAGAATTCTTCTCCAGCCAGAATGTCGCTGCGGAAAACATCTCCCGCAGGTCCTGCCCGGCAAGAACACTAACTTTCGCCATTTAACACCACCTTTTTTTCGAAGATTACAAGGAGCCGCAGTTTACGGTCAAACGCTCCTTGCCAATCTTGTCGGAATATGATACTATTTTATCTGCATGGTTTGCAAGCGCCAAGCCTGAATACCCGAGGAGAAAAACGAAATTGAAGTGCGATCTCTGCGGTAGAGCCGTCCAGTTCGGTCACAACGTCAGCCATTCCAAGCGCCACACCAAGCGGCGCTGGGTTGCCAATATCCATCCGGCCAAGGTCGCCATTGACGGGAAGACAAGGCGCGTGTACCTCTGCACGCGCTGCCTGCGCACCCAGAGCAGGGCTGTCTGAGCCATCACGACTGTCCTTCATCTCCGACATCCTGAGGACGGGCTCTATTATTTCAGAAGTTAGTCCCGCGGACGGGTAAGTGCGCCGGTAAATTCCGGTCTCCTGCTTGCTAGCTTTCAACCCTGACACCGGGTACGATCTATTTCCCTTCCTTCTTCTCTGCCCTTTCAAGGATACGCTCTGCTCTTGCCAGTGCCCTCTTCACCTGCCGCGGGGCGGTACCCCCGGGCAGATCGCGTGCCGCAAGCGATGACTCCAGCGTGATGCGTTTTACGTCATCACCGAAGCGCGGGGAAAAGCACCGGAACTCCTCAACGGTAAGCTCCCGCAGCGTCTTTCCCTCCGCCACGGCATAGCTGACAAGCCGTGCCACAGCCTCATGTGCCGCGCGGAATGGCTCCCCCTTCTTCACGAGGTAATCGGCAAGGTCAGTCGCCAGGATGTAACCACGCTCGGCTGCCCGGCGCATGTTTTCGGGGTTCACCCTGAGCGTGCGCACCATAGCCGCCATCACCTCCAGGCTGTCAAGCAGGGTATCCACGGTATCGAAGAAGCCAGGCTTGTCCTCCTGCATGTCACGGTTATAGGCAAGGGGAAGGGCCTTCATCGTGGTGAGCAGCGCCATGAGATTGCCATAGACGCGGCCGGTCTTCCCGCGGGCAAGCTCGGCAACGACGGGGTTCTTCTTCTGCGGCATGATGCTTGAGCCAGTGGCAAAGGCATCGTCAGGCTCAACAAACCCAAACTCGGCACTCGACCAGATGATGATCTCCTCAGCAAGGCGGGACAGGTGCATCATGCAGATGGCGGCGGCCGTCTCGTACTCAAGCATGAAATCGCGGTCGGCAACCGCATCAATGCTGTTGGCGCTGACCTTGCTGAAGCCAAGCTCCTCTGCAAGAAAAGCCCGGTCAACCG
>JAOAEN010000170.1 GCA_026416775.1 Dehalococcoidales bacterium | reverse complement strand
TCAAAGGGGAGTACTAATAGAGGGGCGCAGCCCCTCTTAATAATCTCTCCCCCTCTCACACACCTGAATCTACCAATACCGCAGATGCCCCTGTGTGAGAGGGGGATAAAGGGGGTGAGCGCAAAAACTCACCGGGAAGCAGACGTCACCAGACTGCCTGATGGACATAAACGGGGCAACCATGGAAGACCGGCAAAATAACAGAACCCCGCAAAAGGGATGTTTGACAATTTGACATGTCTCATTGTAAGCTACTTAACAGCCATAAAAGCGGTAAGCCCAAAAGAGACGATTTTAAGGAGGTAACCAATGGGACACGGCTACATGGGGAAGATGCTCTGGGTGGACCTCTCCAAGAGGAAAATCACCGAAGAGCCGATTGACGAAAAGACGATGCGCAACTTCCTGGGCGGTTACGGGCTGGGGGCACGGGTTCTCTTCAGCCGGCAGAAGGGTGGGGTAGACCCGCTGGGCCCCGAGGCGACGCTCGGCTTCGTGACCGGAATCCTCACCGGTACCGATGCCCTGGGTGGCTCGCGCTATGTGGTCGTGGGCAAGTCCCCCCTCACCGGCGGCTGGGGCGATGCCAACTCCGGCGGCAATTTCGGCCCCTACCTGAAATTCGCCGGCTACGATGCGGTGTTCTTCACCGGCATCGCGGATAAGCCTGTCTACCTCCTCATTGACAACGGCAAGGCGGAACTTAAAGACGCCTCCAACCTCTGGGGGAAGGACACCTTTGAGACACAGGACATCCTGCGGGCAGCCCATGGCAAGGACCTTGAGGTCGCCTGCGTCGGCCCTTCGGGCGAAAAGAAGTGCCTCATCGCCGCGGTGATGAACAACAAGGGCAGGGCCGCGGGGCGCTCGGGGCTCGGCGCCGTCATGGGGTCAAAGAACCTCAAGGCGGTTGCCGTCAGGGGCAACATGAAGATCCCCGTCGCCGATGAAAAGAAATCCGCCGAGATGCGCAAGCGCCATCTCGCCAGCATGGGCCCGCGCGTGAGCTTCATGCGGGACTTCGGCACGTCGGGGCTCTTTTCCATGTCCTGTGAGAGCGACGATGCCCCGTGCAAGAACTGGGCGGGGACGGCGGTGGTCGACTTCACCACCTACAAGAAACTGAGCGGTGAAGAGGTGCTCAAGAAGCGGCAGCGCGGCTGGGGCTGCTGGCACTGCCCGGTCGCCTGCGGCGGTATCATGAAGCCGAACGCAAGCGGCGAGTTCACCTACAGCGAGGAGGCCCACAAGCCCGAGTACGAGACGCTTGCGATGTTCGGTTCCAACCTCCTCAATGATGACCTTGACTCCATCATCAAGCTCAACGATATCTGCAACCGCTACGGCCTGGATACCATCTCCGCCGGTGCGGTGATCGCCTTCGTCCTTGAGTGCTACGAGAACGGCATCCTCACCAAGAAGGATACCGACGGTCTGGAGATGAAGTGGGGCAATGCCAAGGCGATCGTGGCGATGACAGAAAAGCTCGCCAAGCGCGAGGGCTTCGGTAACATCATCGCCGACGGCGTGAAGAAGGCTGCCGAGAGGATCGGTAAGGGCTCCGAGAAATACGCCATGCACATCGCCGGGCAGGAAGTGCCGGCGCATGACCCGCGCGGCGGTATCATGTTTGCCATCGGCTACGGTGCCTCCCCCACCCCCGGCCGCCACACCCAGGGCGGCGAGGGGCCGTTCCCGCCGGGGGCGTTGCCCGATTTTGACCGCATGTCCCTCAAGGGACGCGGTAAGCCCCACATGGTCGGTGTCGCCCTCACTCAGGTGTATAATGCCGCCGGCGTCTGCATGATCGTCATCGGCGATGCCTACGGGCATTTTGACCACCTGATTGAGGCACTCCAGACCATCACCGGCTGGGACCTCACCCGCGATGAGCTCATCAAGACCGGAATTCGCATCGAGACGATGCGCCAGGCATTCAACGTCCGCGAGGGGCTGACCAGCCCGTGGAAGTTCCCCGACAGGATGCTCGGCATCCCGCCCAAGCAGGTCGGCCCGCGCAAGGGCATCACGCTCAACCCGGACGAGCTCTTCACCGAGTACTACCAGGTGATCGGCTGGGATCCCAAGACGGGCAAGCCCAGCAAGCAGACCCTGCTTGAGCTGGGGCTGGATGACGTCGCCAAGGCGCTCTATAAGTAGCCCATCCCGAAAAAGAAAACAAAAAGGCCCCCGGTTCGGGGGCCTTTTTGTGGAGTACGAAAACCGACATTGTTACGACGATGAAACTCCTGCCCGTGAGAAAAAGCGAGAAAAACATCAGCGTGGAAATTACCGGCCACCACATCCGGGCCAGTAGTCGCAGGGCTTACTACCTCAAAGCCGGCAGCGGTAGCCCGGTGGTGCTCGTCCACGGGGGGGCAAGCGATAGCCGCGACTGGATAGCCACCATGGCTTTCCTTGCCGACCGGTTTGCCCTCTATGCCCCTGATCTCATCGGCTTCGGGCAGAGCGAAAAGGACGAAGCCGGCTACTATCTTTCCGACTTCAGCGACTTCCTGCTCGGGTTCATTGAAGCCCTGGGGCTAAAGAGGCCCGCCCTCGTCGGGCATTCCTTCGGGGCCCGGGTTTGCCTCGATGCGGCGATCAAGCAACCGGCGGCGGTAAGCCGGCTCGTGCTTACCGATGCCGCGGGGTTGGGGAAAATCAGCCCCCTGGGCAGTGCCCTCTTTACCGCAAACTGGAAGGTGCGCAAGCTCCTTAACCAGCCCCTGCCCTACCCGAAGTTCCTCACGAGAGAGGGGGAAAGCTACGATTACGTGGACGAAGATGCCCTGCGCCGCCTCGGTGTGCCCACGCTCATCATCTGGAAGCGCTACGACCCGTACCTTCCAGTAAGCTTCGGCGAGCGGGCACACCGGCTCATCCCCGGCTCAAGGCTGGTGATACTTCC
>JAOAEN010000016.1 GCA_026416775.1 Dehalococcoidales bacterium | reverse complement strand
TACAGGGGAGAGGTGAGCACCAGTAACCAGAAGACAGTCAGCCCCGGTTTTAGTAGGGATGGAAAACGCCCCTGTTTCCCCCTTTCGTTACAGTCTAGTCTGCTTGGAAGAGGGCACAATCTCCATAATGGGGCATCCTCTTTTCTTTCTTCCTCCAGCCGGGAAAGAAGTGACGGATAAGCTGTACCGGCGGGGAAGAATGGACACGGGGACAAGGCAGGCATTAGAAGGTACAGGCAACCTAAAGCAAACGGGGGCAGCCTACGGCGCTGCCACCGTTATGAGTTTGACATCATAACGGTCAAATGCTAGAATGCAGGATGGTGCGTCGGCATCAGGTCGTGGCGCGGGGTGGAGGAGAGAAGGGATAGAGTACTGTCAGCATGCGATCCGCAGTTGTCCTGCTTGTGTTTCTGCTGCTTGCCGTGGGATGTACTGCCTGCGGGGAAGCAACAACAGGCCCGGAACCCGGCGGTGTTTCATCTCCGGTCTCCGGAGCGAGATTGCGTCTTGCCACCACGACGAGCCTTTACGATACGGGGCTGTGGGGATACCTTGAGCCGAAATTTGAAGAAGCGCATGCTGCCCAGCTTGATATCCTTTCCCTGGGGAGCGGGCAGGCACTTGAGTACGGGCGGCGGGGAGATGTGGACGTGCTTGCCGTTCACGACAGGGATGCGGAGCTCAAATTCGTCGCCGACGGTTACGGGGTGGCGCGCGTCCCGTTTGCCTATAACTACTTCCTCATCGTCGGCCCGCCGGATGACCCGGCGGGGCTTAAAGGCATGGATCCGGTCGATGCCTTCAGAAGACTCATGGTGGCCGGAAACTACAGTTTTGTTTCCCGCGGCGATAACTCGGGGACGCATACGCGGGAAAAAACAATCTGGCAGCAGGCAGGCTATGATTATGCTCTGGTGGAAAAGGCCGGAAGCTGGTATATTGAAGCTGGCTCGGGCATGGGCCCGACGCTGAAGATGGCGGCGGAAAAACACGCCTACACCCTCACCGATATCGGGACCTACCTTGTCTACAAAAGCAGATTGAACCTCGTCCCGGTCATCGAACGGGGTGCCATCCTGCTGAACGTGTATTCGGTGATTGCCGTCAATCCGTTAAAGGTGCCGGGGGCGAAGAACCTTGCCATGGCGGAAAAACTGGTCAGTTTTCTTACCTCGGCGGAGATACAGGAAATTATCGGCAAATACGGCTTGAGCGAGTACGGCCGTAGCCTCTTCACCCCTTGCGCCGGAAGCGAGCCTTCTTCTTAAAATATAAAGAATACCGCGCAGCGGAGAAACGATCCTTGTCCGAACTCTGGCAGGGCCTGATCAAGGCTTTTGAGCTGATCTTCTCCTTTGATCCGGAGGTGATGCGGATTGCCGGGCTATCACTGCGGATCTCCATCACGTCCGTGGCGATTGCTTCCATTCTCTGCCTTCCGCTCGGTGCCCTCATCCACTTCCGCAGTTTCCCCGGGAAGCGGCTTCTCATCACCGTTGTCCAGACTTTCTACAGCGTGCCGACGGTGGCGGTGGGGCTGTTTGTCTTTGTGCTCTTCTCGCGCTCGGGGCCACTCGGGGGGCTAAATCTGCTCTTTACGCCCACCGTGATGGTGATCGGGCAGGCACTTCTCATCATGCCGATCATGCTCGGCATGACAATTTCGGCACTCAGCGGGGTCGACCGTACGATCACCGATAGCGCCCGCTCCCTCGGTGCCAGCACCTGGCAGACCTCCCTCGTGGTGATGCGGGAAGCCCGCTTTGCCATCATGGCGGCGGTGGTCCTCGGCTTCGGGCGGGCGATCTCCGAAGTCGGGCTTGCCTACATGGTCGGTGGCAACATCAGGGGATTTACCCGCGTGCTCACCACAGCGATTTCCCTCGAGACTTCACGTGGGGACTGGGCGATGGCCTTTGCCCTCGGGATCATCCTTATGGTGATCGCCCTTGCGGTGAACCTCATCCTGAACTGGGTGCAGCAGAAGCGCTGANGTCTTTCGTTGAAGCAGTAAACATCTTCCAGAAAAAAGAGGGGCGCGAGATCCTGAAAGGGGTCAGCCTCGGGGTTGCCCGCGGCGAGGTACTTGCCCTGATCGGTCCCACGGGGGCGGGGAAGTCCACGCTTTTGCGGATTCTGGGACTGCTCGACAAGCCATCAGCGGGGAGCGTGCTTTTTGACGGTGTGGACGTTACCACCTCGGAAAAGCTCAGACTACAGGCACGCCGCCGCATGGCAGCGGTACTCCAGAAGCCGGTGCTCTTCAACACCAGCGTTTACGAGAACGTTGTCTGCGGACTCAAATGGCGCGGCACGGACGGGCAGAAGACGAAGAAAGAAGTTAACGCGATCCTGGAGATGATGGAGCTTACCGGCTACGCCGCCCGTCCTGCCCGCACCCTCTCGGGCGGGGAAGCCCAGCGGGTGGTAATCGCCCGGGCCCTGGTGGTGAGACCGGAGCTGCTGCTCCTTGATGAGCCCGCGGCAAATCTTGACCCGCTTTCAGCGGCGAAGATTGAGGAGGTTGTCTGGAGCATCATCCGCCGCGAGAAGATCACGGTCGTCATGGCGACCCATGACATGTCACAGGGGCAGCGCCTTGCGGACAGGATCTGCGTGCTCATGGATGGGGAAATCGTCCAGTCCGGTTCCGCACGGGAGGTCTTCACCCTGCCGGTAAACCGCAGGGTGGCAGAATTCGTCGGCATGGAAAATATCGTCGATGGGGTGGTGGCGGCGGTCAACGGCGGGATGGTGGTGGTTGAGGTCGGCGGTAGGGAGATTGAAGCCATCGGCGATTTTGCGGCCGGAGAGCGCGTTCTGGTGTGCATCCGCCCGGAGGATATCACCATCTCGCTTTCCCGGCTTTCCAGCAGTGCCCGCAACTCCCTCAACGGCAGGGTGAGCTGGGTTGCCCAGGACGGGCCTATTTGCCGCGTGGGTATTGACTGCGGTTTTCCCATGGTGGCAATGGTCACACGCAAGTCTGCCGTGGAGCTGGGGCTGGAAAGAGGAAAAGAGGTCTTTGCGACTTTCAAGGTGGTGAGTATCCACGTTATCCGCCACCGCTGAGGCGGTTGAGTTTGCACCCGCCTGACCTTCCATAATCACTCCTTTAAGCCCCCTAAACGGTCATCCCCAGGACTGATGCTTTCACATTTGCGCAAGAGGGTAAGTTGAAACAGCCCTTGACACCGCGGCATGGATATGGTAGTATTTAGGTAAGCCTAATTTAGGTGTGCCTAAATAACGGGGGTAAAGGATGAGCGCAAGCAGCGAAGAGTACATGGAGGCCATTTATGCCCTTACCCAGAACGGCAGGCGGGCAAGCACCTCGGAGATATCCCGGCGTCTTGATGTGTCACCGGCAAGCGTCACCGAGATGCTCAAGAAGCTTGCCGATTCCGGCTACGTGAACTATTCCCCCTATCAGGGTGTCACCCTCACCCCGGAGGGGACGCGCCTTGCCGGCAAGATGGTGCGCAGGCACCGGCTGCTCGAGCGCTTCCTGCACGATTTGCTGAAGATAGGCAACGATAGGGTACATAAGGAGGCCTGCGAGATGGAGCATGCCCTTTCCGATGAGACGGAGCGGGCACTCTGCCAGACGCTCCATGCCCCCAGCAAGTGCCCGGACGATGCGGCGCTCATCCCCGCCTGTGACCTTGCCTTCAGCAGCTGCGCCGAATGCCGCCGCTTCCGGGGGAAAAACCTTGAGGAGATCGGCAGAAGGGATGCCAACCTCGTCTGCGTTGGCTCGCTCGGGGAAAATCAGGAAGGCACGGTCGCCTTCATCCGCGGCGACAACAGGACGCTCCGCCGGCTGCTTGACATGGGGCTTACCCCCGGCACAAGACTGAAGGTGCTGCGGGTTGCCCCGCTCGGGGGACCGGTAGAAATTGAGGTGCGCGGCTCCCGGCTTGCCCTGGGTGATGAGATTGCCTGCAACATCTTTGTCAAGAAAGATGAAGCCGCCACGGCCTTCTGAAAAAACTGTCCGCCATGAAACACTATCATCATGAGACCGGGTTGAGGAACCGGGCAAGAAACCGCCATGCCCAACCTCACGGCAGGCATCTTACCTTTGCCCTTGCCGGTAATGCGAACGTGGGCAAGAGTGTCATCTTCAACCACCTGACCGGTGCCCGGCAGTCAATCGGCAACTGGCCGGGAAAGACGGTGGAAAGGGCGACCGGCACCCTCCGGGTGGACGGTTACGACATCACCATCGTTGACCTGCCGGGGATCTATTCGCTCTCCACGTTTTCCCAGGAAGAGCTGGTGAGCCGCGAATACATCGCGCACGAAAAGCCGGATGTGGTCATCAATATCATCGGGGCACCGGTGCTGGAACGCAACCTCTTCTTCACCCTGCAACTGCTGGAGATGGGAATCCCGGTCGTCGTCTGCCTCAACCAGATGGACATCGCCGCAAAACAGGGCATAGAGATTGACAGTGCCAGACTTGCCGCCATGCTGGGGGTAGAGGTCGTGCCGGCGGTCGCCACGGCCGGTCGGGGAATTCAGGAGCTCATTGCCACCGCAATCAAAGTGGGTGAGAACTTCCGGAGGAATATTCCGGGGCCACCACGCTACGGGGAAAAGCTGGAAGGTGTCATCGGTGAGCTTTCCGCACTCATCACCTCGGCGGGGCTAACGGAGGAGTATCCCTCGCGCTTTCTTGCTATCAAGCTGCTGGAGGGTGATAACGCCATCACCGGGGCGATCTCGCAGAGAGCACCGCAGGTTGCCGAGGCCGCGCGTAGGCTCTCCCAGGAGATCGCCGCTGCCTGCGACCAGCCCGCCTTCATGGTGATCACCGCAGAACGCTATGCCCTGGCCAGCCGGATTGCCCGCGAGGTACAGCAGAAAAAGGCGGCCAGACCTTCCCTTGCCGACCGGCTTGACCGCATCGCCACGCACAAGGTCTACGGCTATATCTTCTCACTGCTTGTCCTTGCCGGGTTGCTCGCCTGGACATTCACCGTGGGGGCGTACCTCTCAGAGCTGCTCGCGCAGGCCTTCAGCTTCCTCAGCCCCGTGGAGCCGCAGTTTACCGGCAGCCTCTGGTCGATCGCCCTGAACGGGCTTTACGGGGGTTTCGTTGCCGGGGTGACCCTGGTGGTCCCCTACGTCATTCCCTTTTACCTCGTTCTTGCCGTGCTTGAGGACAGCGGCATCCTCACCCGCATCGCCTTCATGCTGGACAGTGCCATGCACCAGATCGGGCTCCACGGCAAAGCCATCATCCCGATCATTCTGGGTTACGGCTGTAACGTCCCGGCAATCTACGGCACGCGGATCATGGCAAGCCGCCGCGAGCGGGTCCTCACCGCCCTTGCCATCACCTTTGCCCCGTGCACGGCGCGGACGATCATCATCCTCGGCATGGTAGCCACATTTGCCGGCATCCACTGGGCACTGGCACTTTATGCGCTCAACCTGCTCATCATCCTCGGCGTGGGCAAAATCGCCGCCCGGATTACCCCCGGGGAGCTCACCGGGCTCATCATGGAGATGCACGCCTTCAAGGTGCCTTCCCCCAGGGTCATCTTCAACCAGACGTGGGCACATACCAGATCGCTCATCATCACGGTCTTCCCCATCTACATCATCGGCTCGGCGGCGGTCCAGCTCGCCTATGCCCTCGGCTGGCTTGAACCGGTCAACCGGGCAATGTCCTTCCTCACCTCGGGCTGGCTGGGGCTTCCGCTGCTTGCCGGCACCCTTCTCATCTTCGGCGCCGCACGCAAGGAGCTCATCCTGCTCAGGGCGGTTGCCCTTGCCGGAAGCGACCTGCTTACCGTCTTCAGCCGGGAACAGCTCATCGTGCTTGCTCTGGTGGGGGCAATTTACCCCTGCTTTGCCACCGCCGGTGTCCTTACCAGGGAATTCGGTGGGAAGACCGCCTGGGCAATCATCGGATCAAACCTCGCCGTGGCACTCATCATCGGAGGGGTCTTCGCCCGTATTTTCGGGCTATGAGGCAGGATACAGATAGAAACCCTATTTTGACGATGGGGCTTCTTTTCTGCTACAATCTAGACAGCACTCCCGAGAGAACACGCCTGTCAACGCGAGTGCGGCAGGTGTGCATCAACCACTATCTGCTTCCTGAAAAAACTCAAGTCATGTAATAGGACACAGGCCTCATTCCGGATCAGCAAACAACAAAAACGAATCTGGTAATATAAAGGAGACGGCAGATGAACGAAGCTGTTATCGTCAGCGGTGCAAGGACGGCAATCGGTAACTTCGGCGGTTCCCTTCAGGATGTACCGGCAGCCAAGCTTGGTGCCATCGTCATCCATGAAGCGCTCAAGCGGGCAGGGCTGAAGCCCAAAGGTGACCCTTCCTATGCCCCCGAAGCCCTGAAGGGCGAAGGGCTCATTGAACTGGAAAAGAAATACGCCCAGTGGGACGCCTCGCTGAAAGAGGTCGTCGTTGATGAAGTCAGCATGGGGAATGTCCTGCAGGCAGGTCAGGGGCAGAACCCCGCCCGGCAGGCATCCATCTATGCCGGCGTCCCCAAGGAAACAAACGCCTACACCGTGAACAAGATCTGCGCCTCCGGCATGAAGGCGGTGGCGCTGGCTGCCCAGGCAATCAGGGCGGGAGATGCCGAGGTCATCGTTGCCGGCGGGATGGAAAACATGAGCTCCGTCCCCTACTACGTACCCAAGATGCGCTGGGGTGCCCGCATGTGGAACGCCGAGCTCGTGGACGGCATGGTCTACGACGGGCTCTGGGAGGTCTTCTACAACTACCACATGGGGATGACCTCGGAAAACATCGCCGAGAGGTACAAGATCTCACGGGAGGAGCAGGACAGGTATGCCCTGGAGAGCAATAACCGCGCCCTCGCCGCGATCAAGAGCGGGCTTTTCAAGGAAGAGATCGTCCCGGTAGAGATCAAAGTCAAGAAAGAGACAAAACTTTTTGACACCGACGAGCATCCGCGAGAGACATCCATGGAGCTTCTGGCAAAGCTCCCCACCGTCTTCAAGGCAGACGGCACCATCACCGCCGGTAACGCCTCTGCCATCACCGATGCCGCCGCGGCTCTGGTCATCATGTCGGAGAAGAAGGCGAAAGAACTGGGACTCAAACCGATGGCGTATATCCGCGCCTACGCCGCCGGCGGGGTGGACCCGGCTTACATGGGGCTCGGGGTGGTGCCGGCGACAAAGAAGGCACTCAAGCTCGCCGGGCTCACCCTGAAGGACATTGATTACATCGAGCTAAACGAGGCGTTTGCCTCACAGACGCTGGGCTGCGTGCGGGAGCTCGGCCTTGACCTGAACAAGATGAACCTGCACGGCGGGGGTATTTCCCTCGGTCATCCCATCGGCTGCACGGGTGCCAGAATCCTGGTCACCATGATCTACGAAATGAAGCGACGCAACCTGAAGTTCGGCCTGGCAACCCTGTGCATCGGCGGCGGTCAGGGAATGGCAATAATCCTTGAGAGAAGGTAACCCCCCATCAGACCGATACTCAGACCAATGAATGAGGGCTGCATCCAGCCGATGCAGCCCTTTTTTATCCTGTACCCGAACCTAGATCCTGTCGTGCTGGAACCTGGTCACATCAATATCATAAGGCTTGTTCGCGGAATGGTTCCGCAACTGCCACAGCCCGTTCGCCAGCCCGACATCCTTGAGAACCTGCCCCGTCCTGATGCGGTAGCGCGCATCCAGCTTTGCCTTGAGTCCCGGTGAGAGCTTCTCAAAGTACGGTGTGAATGTCATTTGGTCCCCCCGCTTTCAGTTTTTCGCTGTTTCCGCAGTGATTTCCCGGTACCGTCTACCCTGCTCTACGAGCATTTTAAACCCGAAATTTGGCTCCATCAAGAACTTAAGGAAAAATTTTTAAAAAATTTTTAGTATTTTTACCTAGCCTTTTACCGCATTACACCGTTACCACGGCAGCACCAGTTGTGCTAAAATGAAACGTGCTGTACAGGTAAACACGCTTGAGAGGCTGGTCATGGCGAAACTGCTCGGCTGGCACCATGGAGCAGACAGGAAAAAGGAGATCCAGGAGCCCCGGACACAGGAGGAAGGACCGCTCAACATTGAAACCATCACCTATGGCGGGCTTACCTGGGTGAACATTGAACCCCCCACGAAGCGCGAGATCGCATGGCTTGCCGAGAAATTCCATTTCCACCCCCTTGCCCTGGACGACTGCATCAGCCGCAAGCAGATCTCAAAGATTGATGTCTATCCCGGCTACGTGTTTTTCGTCTTCCATTACCCCTATTACGATAAGGCAACACGCATCGCCTCCAAGAAACAGTGGGCAGCCTTCATCGGCGAGGACTTCCTCGTTACCCTGCACACCGGTGACCTGAAGACGCTTAAAGCACTTTTCCGCGACTGTCAGGAAAACGAGGAGGCGCGCCGGGAGTTTTTCAGCGGCGGCTCGGGCTACCTCCTCTACCGCATCCTTGATCGTGCCATTGACTCGTATTTCCCCGTCCTTGACAAGATCCTGAGCCTGCTTGAGGACCTTGAAGATGCCGTCTTTGACGAGGACATCGAAGCGGCAAAAGAGATCGCCATCCTGAGACGGGACATCATCACCCAGCGCGCGGTTATGTTCCCCACCCGGGCGATCTTCGTGGAGATGGAAAACAAGCTCAAGCGCTTCAGCAAGATTGACCTGACCGCACAGTATAACGACCTGATGGACCACATGAACCGCATCTGTCAAGCGCTGGACGAGTGCCAGGAAATTATCGAGGTCTTCAAGGATACCGATTACGTGCTTGCCACCAACCGTGTGAACCGCGTGCTACGCATCCTCAACATCTTCGCCACGATTGCCCTGCCGTTCCTGATCGTCTCCAGCATCTACGGCATGAACATTTATCTGCCCGGCGGGATCGAAAAGGGAAAGCTTGACAGCTTCGTCGTCCTGATGCTCATCATGGCCGTGATTGCGGGTGCCATGCTCATCTTTTTCCGCCGCCGCCGCTGGATCTGAAGCGCCATGAAGATATCTCACCGCCTGGTGATAATCATCGCCCTTTTCATTACCTGCCTCATCACAGCCAACGTCATTGCGGTCAAGGTCATCAAGCTCGGCCCGCTGGTGCTGCCGGCAGCCATCTTTGTTTTCCCCCTGAGCTACATCCTCGGCGACGTGCTCACCGAGGTTTACGGCTACCGCACGGCAAGGCGCGTTATCTGGCTCGGCTTTGCCTGCAACCTCATCTTCGTCTTCTTCGCCTGGATAGGGCAGATACTTCCCGCCGCACCGTTCTGGGTAGACCAGAAGGCCTATGAAACCATCCTCGGTTTCACGCCACGGCTGCTTGCTGCCTCGTTCTGCGGTTATCTTGCCGGAGAGCTTGCCAATTCCTTCGTCCTCTCACGGATGAAAGTCCTCACCAGAGGGCGCTTCCTCTGGAGCCGCACCATCGGTTCCACCATCATCGGGCAGGGGCTGGACACCGCGATCTTCATCACCGTGGCATTTGCCGGTACGGGCGCGGCAGTGCCGGTGATGATCCTGCACCACTGGGGTGCCAAGGTTGCCATTGAGGCGATCGGCACACCGGCAACCTATGCCACCGTCAACTGGCTGAAGCGTAGAGAAGGCATTGATATCTACGATTACAATACGAAGTACAATCCGTTTGCCATACTGGAGTAGCCACCGATGAAAATCAAGATCCTTGGTGCCCACAATATTGAGACCAGACGGTACCGCTGCACGAGCCTGCTCATTGATGACGTCATCGCTGTTGATGCCGGTGCCCTGACCGGAGGCCTCAACGGGGAAGAGCAGCTGAAGCTCAAAGCGGTCTTCCTCACCCACCAGCGCTACGACCACCTGAGGGATATCCCCGCCCTGGGGATGACGCTCTTCCTCCACAGCCGCAGCATCGACATCTATGGCAGCCGCCAGACACGCGACGTCCTTGCCACCCACATGCTGAATGACATTGTCTATCCGGACTTTTTTACAAGACCGGAAGAAAAGCCGACGCTACGTTTCAACGAGCTTCAGGTAGGGAGAAGGGTGACTATCAACGGCTACTCGGTGCTCCCCGCAGCCGTATCGCATTCGGTGCCCGCGCTCGGCTACGAAATCGCTTCCGCCGAAGGCAGAAGGGTATTTTTCACTGCCGATACGGGCCACGGTCTTGAAGCGGTCTGGCAGGCGACGACCCCGCACCTCATCATTGCTGAGCTGACCGCCCCCGACCGGTTCCGTGATTTCGCCACCAAATCAGGACACCTCACACCTTCTTTCCTCGAGCAGGAGCTCAAGACCTTCCACAGGCTGCACGGCTACCTGCCCGAGGTCCTGCTTGTGCACATGAACCCGATTGAGCAGGCGGAGATACGCGCCGAAATCCGCGCGGTCAGCCGCCGCCTGGGCGCAAGCATACGGCTGGCGCGTGAGGGGATGACTGTTGACGTGTAGAGGAGGTGCATCATCGCCGCCCCCAGGTTCATCGTTGACCACAATGTCGGCAGGCTCCTGCGGTGGCTCAGGATGATGGGCTACGACAGCGTCTTTTTCAGCGGGGATGACGATGGCCACATGGTAAAACGGGCGCTTGCCGAGGGAAGGATCATCCTAACGCGGGACAGGGCAATCATGCTCCGCAGGGTGGTAAGAAACGGTCGCGTGAGAGCGGTCCTGATTGAAAACCCCGAGCCGGAAAAACAGATGCTCCAGCTTGCCGCTACCATTGACCTGAAAAGCCATTTCCGCCCTTTCACCCTGTGTCTTGAATGCAACCGCCCCCTCGTTGCCCGCAGCCGTGAGGAGGTTGACGGCCGCGTCCCGCCCTATGTCTTCCAGACGCAGAATAGCTACACGGAATGCCCCTCATGCCACCGGATCTACTGGCGCGGTACCCACTGGGAAGCAATGGTAAGAAAGCTTGAGAAATTCCTCGGCATCCACCACGAAAGGTAGAAAGGAGCATCATGGATGTCTTCGCCGCAGTTACCCGCAGACGTTCCATAAGGCGGTTCAAAGACCGTCCCGTGCCCGATGAAGCCCTGGAAAAGTGCGTTGATGCGGCACGACTTGCCCCGAGCGGGCGCAACCAGCAGGTCTGCGAATACGTGGTGATCAATGACCCCGCGGTGCTGCCCGGCATCTTTGAAAATATCGGGGGCTCGGTGAGGCTTCCCCCGGAAAAGGGCGGGCCCGCACCTTCCCAGACTCCCGGGGCATATATCATCATCCTCATCAACAGGAAACTTGAGGAGACACCCAACCGCCGTCACGTGAGCCTGATCGACGTGGGGCTGGCGGCGGAAAACATCATGCTCACCGCTCTTGAGCTGGGGCTCGGTTCATGTCCCATCCTCATGTTCAACGAGGAAAACCTGAAACTCCTCCTGGGGATCCCCGCCGAATACGACGTTGCCCTTGTCATCGCCATGGGCTACCCGGACGAAAGCCCGGTGGTCGAACCGGCTAAAGGTGCCGTCAATATCTGGGTTGACGAAAAAGGAATAAGGCATGTCCCGAAACGCCGGCTTGAGGACATCATTCACCGCAACCGCTTCTCCGCCGACTAGGGATACCAGCATCAGCCACCGGCCACGGGGCTGCCCTGTGCCAGGCGGCTGACCACGGTTTCCAGAGCCTGCTGCCATGCCGCCCCCAGCCGCGCCCGGGCAAGCCTTATCTGCGTTCTGCCCACCTCTATACCATCACGGCGCAGGGTGGCAAGCGCTCCCGCATTAAAGGGGATATCCCCGAAGCGTCGCAGGACAATGTAGCCATCTTCGGTCTTGAGGGAGGAAATACCCGCCCCCGCCGCAAGCACCCTTATCTTTACCACATAGAGGAGGTTTTCCACCTCGGGCGGCGGCGTACCGAAACGGTCGGTATACTCGCGGCGGATGTCTTCAACCCGGCGCACGTCGCTCACCTCGGCAAGGTTCCGGTAAAGCTCAAGCCGGGTGTCAAGGTCTGCCACGTAGCTTTCCGGGATGAAGGCATCCAGCGGAAGCTCAATTGAAGGTGCGGGCAGACGCGGCGGCGGCTTGGGCTTACCGCTGAGGAGGGCCTTCTGCTCCTCAACCGCTTCGGCAA
The DNA here is from genome assembly GCA_026416775.1 of Dehalococcoidales bacterium. GTDB lineage: Bacteria > Chloroflexota > Dehalococcoidia > Dehalococcoidales > RBG-16-60-22 > JAOAEN01. The sequence goes on along the minus strand of JAOAEN010000016.1, from coordinate 253 downwards.
GCAGACGCGTGTAAAGGCTGAAGCCCACCGCGCTGATGTGCCCGCTCTGGTGGGGACCGAGTATCGTGCCGGCACCGCGGATTTCCAGGTCCTTCATGGCGATGGTAAAGCCGGCTCCGAGCTCCGTTGCCTCATAAATGGTGCGCAGGCGCTGGTGGGCAACCGGAGAAAGGCGCGTTCCCCTGTCATAGAGGAAATAGGCATAGGCAAGGTTCGCCCCCCGCCCCACCCTGCCCCGGAGCTGGTAAAGCTG
>JAOAEN010000169.1 GCA_026416775.1 Dehalococcoidales bacterium | reverse complement strand
CCCTAGGGCAAGTGCGATATCCTCATTGCGGTTGAGCCTGCCTCGGCACTGCGCAATATCCAGTACCTTGCGAAGGACAGCGTGGTCGTCCTCAACACGACGACGGTGAAGCCCTACACCGTCTACCTGGGGAAGAGCGGCTATCCCGCGGACGATGCCATTATGAACAGCCTGCGCAAGGTCACCGACCGCATCATCACCCTTGATGCCAGCAGCCTGGCAAAGCAGGCGGGTAGCCTTCAGGCGACCAATGTCGTCATGCTGGGGGCACTTTTCGGCTCCGGGCTGCTACCGGTGAAGGTGGAAACGGTAAAGCAGGTGATCCTTTCCCGCTTCAAGGGTAAGGTGGGAGAAATCAACCTCAAGGCCTTTGACCTCGGCTACGAGTACGTGCAGAAGGCGCTTAGGAAGGTTGCTGCCTGATTATTTCTCCGGCAGGTTGACCCCCTGACGGATGAGGTTTTCCCTGAGCTTCTTATAGTCCACGCGGCGTGGCGGCACTCCCGCCTTGACTGCCAGTGCCGCTGCCGTGCCGGCTGCCTGCCCGTAGGAAAGGCACGGCGGGATGATGTTGAAGTACTGGTTGATGGCATCTTCCGAGGAAAAGGCACGGCAGGCAACAAGCAGCCCCTCGACCCGTCTGGGCACAAGACAGCGGTAGGGCACGCAGACCGTCGGGTGCTTTGCCGAAATCTCGCCGAGATCGTTATTGGCAAGGACAACCACGGTGTCCTCAAAAACCCTGTCCGCCACGATGTCGTCAAGGGTGAGGGTGTGCTCGCCGATGATGCGCCTTCCGCCCTGTGTGCCGAGCTGGGGAGCCGTCTGCATGATGAAGCATTTCTCAAATCCGGGGACATTCTTGCGCATGAATTCATAGGTGGTTAAGGCGCGTTTTCTTGCCCTGACGTCAATGCGGGTGAGCTGTGTCACATCCATGGCATCGGTGCTCTCGGCCTGCGGCTGCATGCAGTGGTACCACACCACGCCGGACTGGTTTTCCAGAATCCCCTTGAAAAAGTGGGGATAACCGCCGAGCCGGGCAAGCTCTTCCATCAGCGCCCGATGTTTCTCGGGCTGGGCAGTCTGGAATTCTTCGTAACGCGTGATGTCCACGTTTGCCATCCAGAAGGTAAAGGCAAGCCATGCGGTGCGGTAGCGGTTGTCCAGCGTGCCGTCGAACTCCGCCCCCGCCCGCACGAAGATATCCCCGTCCCCCGTGGCATCGATGACGACCTCTGCCAGGACCGCCTGTCGGCCGGACTTGCTTTCAAAGATGACGCCTTTGATCGTATCACCTTCCATAATCGGTGCCGCACCCCACGAATGCAGGAGCAGCTCGGCACCCGAACCAAGCACCATGTCGTTCAGCTCGTCCTTGAGGATTTCGGGGTCAACCACCGCGGTGTAGAGCACCGATTGCTTTCCCCCGCGGTTTAAATCCTTGCGGACGTAGAAGAAGCCGAGGTTGGCGTTGAGATAATAGTCTACCACCTTGGGATCGGTCGTGCCCCAGTGTTAGTTCTTCGGGAATGAGGCCCCGCCGCGGCGGTGGAGCCGGTCAATGAGCGCATGAACGATGCCGAAGATATGCTGGCGGCCGCTGATATCCGAAAGGTTGGGGAAGATGTTGATCAATCCCCCGGTGCTCATCCCGCCGAGGTGCCCGTACCGCTCAAGGAGAAGGGTTCTGGCACCGTTCCTTGCCGCCGCAATCGCTGCGGCACAGCCCCCCGGTCCGCCCCCCACCACGACCACGTCAACTTCACGGAAAACACCGACCTTCCGAGCAGGCTCGGTGATCGTCGTTACCGGAATGTCTGCCATGTGACTACCCTCCCAATTTTAAAGGGGGTAGCTTTGTCCCTCGGCTACCCCCTCATCTTTGACCTTTACCGTCCTTAAGGGCTTAGTGCGGCATGAAGGCGGGCATGGAAAGAGGCGGTCCCTCGTATTTGTAGTCCACCTTCTTGGTGACGTCAGGGAGCGGTACACCCTGCTTGGCAAGCTGTTTCTGGAGCGCCTTGATATCCACCTTCTTCACNCTGATGCCGGCGCTCAGTGCCATTGCCGAGGCGGTGCCCGCCGCCTCACCGAAGGCGATACAGTGCGGGATGAGGTTGAAGTATTCCTGCACCCATTCGTCCGAGGAGAAAGCGCGGCAGGCAACGAGCATATTGTCCACGTTCTTGGGGAGGAGACAGCGGAACGGGATGTACTGCCAGGGATGGTCAAGCGAGTCCTGACCGCGGTCAAGGTCGGGGAAGACGGCGATGGTATCGGGGAAGGGCTGGTTGTTCTTCATATCTTCTTTGGTGAGCTTGTACTCGCCGATCATGCGGCGGCTGCCCCTCGTGCCGAGCTGCGGGGCGGAAAGCACGATGAAGCTCTTCTCAAAGCCCGGCACGTTCTTCTTGAAGAACTCCCAGGTCGCCATGATCTTCCGTCGCCCTTCAAACTCAACGCGGGTGAGCTCCTCAACGTCAATCTGGCTCTTGTTGGGGTAGCGATTGTGGAACCAGACGACGCTCTCCTGGTTCTTGAGCAGGCTCTTCATGTACCCGCCGAAACCGCCGGCAGCCATGCACTGGCGCATCAGCTCCATGAACTTCTGCGGCTGGGACTTGCGGAATTCCTCGGCGCGCTTCAGGTCAACGCCGTCAATCCAGAAGCAGAGGGCGAGGTTGGCGATGCGGAAATCGGGCGGGATATTGGTCTCAAACTCAATCCCGGCACCAGGCAGAAGATCACCATCACCGGTGGCATCAATGATGATCTTGCCCAGGACCGCCTGCCGGCCGGACTTGCTTTCAAAGATGACGCCCTTGCAGTGGCCACCTTCCATGATCGGCGCCACGCCCCATGAGTGCAGGTAGGTCTTGATCTTGGCCTCGGTGACCATGTCGTTTAAGATG
>JAOAEN010000168.1 GCA_026416775.1 Dehalococcoidales bacterium | reverse complement strand
AGATGTGTATAAGAGACAGGCACTGGCTTGAGATCGACGATATCTACGACATGCACCCGCGCTTCATGATTGAAGCCCACAACCGTGTTGTTGACCCGCCGGGAGAGGCCTGGCAGGACTCCAAAATCTTCAACGAGCTGGGCAGGAGACTGGCACCGCAGTACTGGTTCAACACCATCGAGGAGATGCTCGATTACCAGCTCCGCAAGGGTAACCTCACCTGGAAGGAGTTCAGCCAGAGGGTCGTCCTGGCGAGGATGGGCAAGGACCAGATCTACTACAAGTACAAGACCGATTACTGGCGCAAGGGCGGCGGCTTCCCGACGCCGACGGGCAAGTTTGAGTTCTATTCTAAGGTGCTGGAGCAGCTCGGATATGACCCGCTACCGCATTTCCGCGAGCCGGGGGAAAGCCCGTACTCAACACCGGAGCTTTACCGGGAGTACCCACTCATCCTCACCACGGGGTACCGGCAGCCGTTCTACTTCCTCTCCCAGTACCGAAATATCCCCTGGCTGCGGAGCTTCCAGAAATATCCGGTGGCACAGATACACCCGGATACGGCAAAGCAGTACGGGATTGAGGACGGGGACTGGATGTGGATTGAATCGCCGCGCGGCAGGATCAAGCAGAAGGCGAGACTCTTTCCGGGCATCCACCCCAAGGTGGTGATGGCTGCCGCTAACTGCTTCTACCCGGAAGACCCGCCGCCATTCCACGGGCTGTTCAAGTCCAACCCGAACGTGCTGACAAGCAACAACCACTTCGACCCGATGTACGGCTCACCGGACCTCACCTGCCTGCTCTGCCGGGTATCAAAGTGTGATGAGCCGGAAGACTGAAAAAATAATAAGGGGGGTGGCTTTCACCCCCCTTCCTGTTTACTGCCAGTGATCCGTAGCGGACCTACCCCCGCCTCCCCCGGAAAGGGACGCCGTGATTATGTAAACATAATGACGTTACGCAGTACCTTCCCCTTCTCAACCTCGGCAATCGCCTCGTTGATCTTCTCCAGCGGGTAACGGTTGGTAATCAGCTCGTCAAGCTTGAGGATCCCCGCCTGATAGAGCTCGATGAGCTTGGGGATCTCGGTGTGGAGCTGGGTGGTGCCCATGTAGCTGCCGGTAAGCGTCCGCTCATCCTTGATGAAGATAAACGGCGGTATGGTGAGCATATCACCGAACCGCGGCAGCCCAACGATTACGGTCGTGCCCCGGGGACCGGTGAGCATGAGTGCCTGCTGGATGGCATTCACACTGCCCACAGTAACAAAGGCGTAATCCGCACCGATGCCGCCGGTAAGCTTCTTGACAGCCTCAACGGCATCCTCTTTAGAGGCGTTCACGGTATGGGTCGCCCCGAACTCCTTCGCCTTCCTGAGCTTCTCATCAAGGATGTCAACCACGATGACGGGATACGCCCCGGAGATGGCTGCACCCTGCACGGCATTAAGCCCGACACCGCCGGCACCGATGATAACGCAGCTACTCATCGGGGGGACTTTGGCACGGTTCACCACCGCTCCGAAGCCAGTAATGACCCCGCAGCTCAAAAGCGCTGCCCGGTCAAGCGGCATGTCCTTCGGGGCTTTCACAAGCTGCGACTGGTCAACCACCGTATATTCGGCAAAGGTACCGGTCTTAAAACACGGTGCAAGGCTTTGTCCTTTCCTGTTGCGCACGCGGCTTTCGGTATCCATCGGCCAGGTCGCACTGCACATATGGGTATATCCCGTGAGACAGTACCGGCAGCGCCCGCAGGAAACGAGGAGCGAGACCACCACCGGGTCGCCTTCCCTGAATCCCGTCACCCCCTCACCGACTTCGGCCACATAGCCCGCCGATTCATGCCCGCCGATGCATGGAATCTGCCAGGGTATCTCCCCCTTGAAAACGTGAATATCGCTGTGGCAGATAGCCGTTGCCGCAAGCTTCACCTTCACCTCGCCCTTCTTCGGCGGGTCAATTTCAACCTCCTCAATTACGAGCGGCTTCCCCGCCTCGTAACATACAGCGGCTTTCATTTTACTCATTTTTCCTCCTTTCGCTGGGTCCAGCACCAATAGTCTATTGCCCGCCAGGATGAAAGTCAAATCAGGAAAGACACCGTGTGCAGACGAACCCATCCAATAGCACACTTTGACAAAGCCTTCGTGCCGGGCTATCATGGGGACAAAAGCGCTGCAAGCCCGATAAAGGTCAAAACAAAACGGGCGCCTTTCAATCCGGGCGGCGCCCGCAGGCATTGTTTTATGATTACAGGGGAAGGTTATTATAAAAAGCCCTTCGCGAACGGCTGGCTGGACTCTGCGGTCACTTTCAGGAAATGTGCTCCGTATAAAATATCGTTTGTCCTTCTCAACCTTACCGACCTTGTGCTCACGGTAATTGCCGCACACCTGGGGCTACAGGAGATGAACCATTTCGTAAGGGTGCTGCTTCAGGTGCCGGCGCTGCTGGTGGTCATCAAGGCTGTCATCCCCGTCCTGATTGCCTGGGTCATGCCGGGGCGGCTGCTGCTGCCTTCCGTTGCCCTGCTTGCCGGGGTGACCATCTGGAACCTCAAGGAACTTACCGTCCTTTATCTGTAGTAGCTCATTTAACCCCGCTCTGGGCAAAACTCTTCGTCTTCTGCTGGCCGATATTCCCCACGGTCTCCAGGTAAAGCTTGGCAGCACTTACCCTCAGGTGCTTGCTGGAAAAATCGGGGTCAGACCTGAGCTTGCTGTACATGCTGTTCAGGTGGTGTTCCACCGTCTTTATGTCAATGAAAAGCGTCTCTGCGATCGCGGCATTGGTGTACCCCTCGGCAAGCAGGCTCAGGATCTCAAGTTCACGGGTGGTGAGCTGCTTGAGGAAGGGGGATTCCGGCTTTCCGGCAAACATGAAACTTGCCAGCGGCGGGTCAAGGA
>JAOAEN010000167.1 GCA_026416775.1 Dehalococcoidales bacterium | reverse complement strand
AGCTTCATGTGCTGCTGGGTGATGCGGTGGCGGCACTGGGATACCCACTGGTGCATCCGCTCAAGGAATTTTTCCCTGCCGAGCTGATGGCGCGAAAGCCCTTCCTTGGCAAGCTGTCTTTCCACGACGACCTGTGCCGCAATTGCCGCGTGATCAACGCCGGGGAGCCACAGCGCCGGCTCTCCCTTCATCCGATGCCAGCGGGTCATGATGTCTTCTAAGGCGGCGGTAAGCGCATGCCCGATGTGGAGCTCTCCGGTGAGGTTGGGCGGCGGCATGATGATGACGAAGGGCTTCTTCGTCCAGTCTATTTTCGGTGTGAAATATCCCTTTTCCAGCCAGAACCGGTACCATTTTTCCTCGGTCTTTGCCGGTTCATAGACACTGGGCATCTCCTGATAACTTTCCGTCTGCGTCGCCATGGCTGCCTTTCTAGAGGGATGTGCTGACTACCCCTTCCTGGGGAAGAGTTCCTTCACTCTATCAAGGATTTTCTCGGCTACCTCGCGCTTGCTCATCAGGGGCAGTTCCTGGGTATTGCCGTCTCTATCAATTATTACCACGCGGTTGGTATCCGCATCAAAGCCGCTACCGGGGGCGGTGATGTCGTTGGCAACGATGAGGTCAAGGCCCTTTGCCGTGAGTTTCTTCTTGGCGTTGGCGATAACATCTTCGCTTTCGGCGGCAAAACCGACTCTGATGAAATTCCCCCTGACCGAGCCCAGAATATCGGGCGTGCGCACCAGCTTGAGGACAATGGTCTCGGCATCTTCCTTCTTGATTTTGGCAGGGAGCATTTTCTCCGGTCTGTAATCGGCAACGGCGGCTGCCATGATGAGGACATCTGCGTCCTTCACCGCCCTTTCCACCGCCTCTTTCATTTCATCCGCCGTGTTGACGCGGGTGATCTCCACCCCCGCCGGCTCGGGTAGCGAGACATTGGCGCTGATCAGGCTCACACGTGCCCCCCTTGCCCTTGCCGCTTCGGCGATGGCATAACCCATCTTGCCCGAGGAGCGGTTGCCGATGTGGCGTACCGGGTCAATCGGCTCGCGCGTGCCCCCTGCGGTGATGACGAGGCGCTTGTCTTTCAGGTCCTCCTTCCTAACGAGCACCTGCTCGATCGCTTCAATGATTCTGGCGGTCTCGGGGAGCCTGCCCCTGCCGAGCTTCCCCGAGGCAAGTCTCCCGTATTCCGGCTCAACAATGGTAAAACCCCTTGCCCGCAGCCTGCTCAGGTTTTCCTGTGTCACCGGGTTGCGGTACATGACGTCGTTCATCGCCGGGCAGACGATGACCGGAGCTTCGGTTGCCAGCACGACGCAGGTGAGCATATTATCGGCAATGCCTGCGGCAAGCTTGGCAATGGTGTTGGCGGTTGCCGGGGCAACGACGACGGCGGAAGCTGCCTCGGCGAGGGCGATATGTTCTTCGCTGTACTCGCTTGCCATGGTGAACATGTCGGTGACCACGGGACGGTGGGTGAGGTTGCGTAGCGTGAGCGGGCTGATGAGCTTCTGTGCCGCTTCGGTCATCACCGTTTCCACCCTTGCCCCTGCCTGGGTGAGCTTGCTTGCAAGGTCGGCTGCCTTGTAGGCGGCAATACCCCCGGTGATGCCGAGCACGATGGTCTTACCCTTGAGCATGTTTTTTCTCCTAGTTGCGGTTCAGGCTGTGGATTACCCTTATCCCGATGAGGGTGAGGTTGGGGTTGACCTCTTCAATTGTGGTCGTCTCCTGTACCACCACCGGGGCATAGCCGCCGGTTGCCACGACCTTGGCTTTCTCCCCCAGTTCTTCCTGGATCCGCCTGACGACACCGTCAACAAGCCCGGCATAGCCGAAGATAAGCCCGGACTGCATTGCATTGACCGTATTGGAGCCGATGGCTTTCTTGGGGCGTACGAGGGCGACCCTGGGGAGCGCCGCGGTGCGGGAAAAAAGTGCTTCGGCGGAAATACCGATGCCTGGAGCCACTGCCCCGCCGAGATAATCGCCTTCCTTGGAGATCGTGTCAAAAGCGGTGGCTGTCCCCATGGCAACGACGATGATGGGGGGCCTGTAGAGACTGAGTGCTGCTGCCGCATTGGAAAGGCGGTCGCTACCAAGCTCGCGGGGGTTGTCATAGCGGATGCGTACTCCCGTCCTCACCCCCGGTCCGATGACGAGGGGTGTGATATTGAAGTATTTCCTGAAAAGCTCGTTGAAGGTGGTCACGAGGGGCGGTACCACGCAGCTTATGGCCCCCTCGGTGATGGCAGAAGCGTCAATATTGCTGTGGCGCAGCAGGCTCAGGATGAGGACAGCATATTCATCGGGCATCTGGTTGACATGGGTTGCCAGGCGGTAGGTGGTGTGGAGCCTGTCACCGTCAAAGACGCCCAGTGTGATGTTGGTGTTGCCGATATCAACTGCCAGCAGCATGGCTACCCCCTGTCCTGAGCTGTTTGATGGCAAGCGGTATTACCGCCAGAAGGTCGGAAGCGATCATCCCGGTATCGCCGAGCCTTTCCTTCACCATTTCGCCGCTGGCACCGTGCAGGTACACCCCGAGGCAGGCGGCATCGAAGGGGTTCAGCCCCTGGGCGGCAAGCCCGGCGATGATCCCGGCAAGGACATCCCCTGTCCCGGCTGAAGCAAGCCCGGGATTGGCGAACGGGCTTATCCGGCAGTGTCCATCGGCGGTGACAATCACGGTATAGGCGCCCTTGAGGACGATGGTCTGGTGCCATTCGGCGGCAAACCTGCGGGCAACATCCACACGGTCTGCCTGAATTTCGTCAACGGAAAGCCCGCAGAGGCGGGACATCTCACCGGGATGGGGCGTGATGATGGCATCATCGGTAAGCCACTGCCACCATTCCGGTATCCTGGTGAGGATATTCAGGGCATCGGCATCCAGCACCTGTCTCTTATACACATCT
>JAOAEN010000166.1 GCA_026416775.1 Dehalococcoidales bacterium | reverse complement strand
AGATGTGTATAAGAGACAGGCTCGGCAATACCGACCTCAAAGAAGCGCTCCGGGAACTCCTTGCGGAAGTGCTGGGTCATCGTTGAGGGGAAGAGGTCAGCATCAAGAACGACAATATCGGGGTTTTCGCGTCCCAGTTCCGCAAGCGTTTTCCCGTAGACCTCGCGGGGGGCAACTTCCTCGGTCACGTTACGCAAGCTCCTTCAGGGCTTTCTCAACCTGCTCCGGGGTGGGGGCTTTACCGTGGAAGTCCACGTTGTTCTCCATAAAGCTCACCCCCTTGCCCTTGACGGTGCGGGCGATGATGGCGGTGGGCTTTCCCCTGATGGTACGGGCTTTCTCAAGGCTGTCGAGGATTTCGTTAAAGTTATGCCCGTCGATTTCAAAGACCTGCCAGCCGAATGCCTCCCATTTCTTGCCCAGCGGCTCAAGGTTCATGATCTCCCGGGTGAAACCGCTGAGCTGGATACCGTTCCTGTCCACGATGGCGGTGAGGTTGTCCAGGCCATAATGGGCGGCGGACATGGCGGCTTCCCACGTCTGTCCTTCATCGCATTCCCCGTCGCTTAAAAGGACGTAGGTGCGCCACGGTTTCCTGTCCAGTTTTGCGGCGATGGCACAGCCCACGGCGAAAGACAGACCCTGTCCCAGGCTTCCCGATGACATCTCCACCCCGGGGGTGGAGGTGCGGTCAGCGTGTCCCTGAAGACGGCTCCCTAGCTGGCGCAGGGTCTGGAGCTCGGATACGGGAAAGTAGCCGCATTCGGCAAGGGCAGCATAGAGCACCGGGGCGGCGTGCCCCTTGGAGAGGATGAACCTGTCCCTGTCTGCCCAGTGCGGGTCGGCTGGCCTGTGGCGTATTACCTTCCAGTAAAGGGCGGTGACGATCTCCACCGCGGAAAGCGACCCGCCAGGATGCCCGCTCCCCGCCCTGCCGATCATCGTGACAATATGGCGGCGCAGCCTTCTGGCAACCGCCGCCAACTCTTCTTGGGAAGAAAAAAGCCCGTCCTCCCGTGGACCGGTAAAGTTACTTCTAGCATCAGCAACCATGGGTACGGTTAAACTCCTCCACCGGAGCGGATCCTGTTAAATGTCTGCCCTTGTGTGCATTAAGGTGGCGGGAGAAACCTGTATGTTCCCTTCACTCAGGGAGAGGGGTTGTCCTGTCCTTGTGTCTTTCCCGCGCCGATGCCGGTATCCCCGCTCATTCTGGCAATATCAGCAAGGGCTTTTCTTGCCATGAGTGCCGCATCTTCCGCCTTCCGAGCGGCCTCCTCGGTTATCTGCCTGGCTTTCTGCACCTCTTCTTCAGCCTTGGCGGCGGTCCTTGCGGCTTCGGCGGCGGCTTTCGCCGCCCGCGCCGGGGCTTCGTTGGCGGCCTTGATGGCGCTATCCGCCCTGGAGATGGCCTCATTGGCCTTGCTTTCTGCCTGGGCAGCCTTGGCAATCGCCTCTTCAGCCTTGGCGGTCATTTCCGTGGCGGTCCGGCTGACTTTTACAACTGCCTTTTCGGCGGCTTCCTGTAGTTCGGCGGCCTTGCGTGAGGCTTCGGCAGAGGCCTTTTCCGCCGCCGCGGCGGCTTCCTGGGCAAGCCTGACCGACTGCTCCGTTTGCTGGAGGGTCTTCTCACAGGCTTCCTGGGCGCGGGTAGCCGCCTGGTCCGCCCGGGAGATGGCTTCTTCAACTGCCTTTCTGGCGAAAGTCTCCACCTCTTCGGCCTTACGGGTGGCCTTTTCGGCCGCCTCAAGGGCGCGGCCTGCCATCTCCTCCGCCCGGGCTGCCGCCTCTTCGGCGGCCTTCTTGCTGGCGAGACTGACCTCTTCCGCCTTTTTGACGGCTTTTTCCACCGCCTCAAGGGCACGGGCGATGGCATCGGTGGCCCATTTTTCAACTTCCTTGCATGTCTTTGTGGCGGCATCCGCCGCATCTTTTGCCTGCTTGGCAGCCTCGGCGGCCTTGCGTGAGGCTTCGGCGACCGCCTCACGGGATGCTTTTGCGGCGGCATCGGCGGCCTCTTTTGCCTGTCTTACCGCCTCGGTCGCCTTGTTTTCTGCCTGGGTGGTGATGTCCCGGCAGGTCCTGGCAGCCGCATCCGTGGCCTCTTTTACCTGTTTGATAACATCAGTAGCTTTACCTGCGGCTTCGGCGGCCGCTTCGCGGGAAGCCTTAGCAGAAGCATCGGTAGCCTCTTTGACCTGCCGCATAAGTTCCGCGATCTTCTTATTGACTTCCGCTACCGCCTCGCGGGAAGCCCTGGCGGCGGCATCCGCACGGGCGGCGGCATCCGCCACGGCTTTTGTGGTGCTTTCAAGGACTCTCTCCCCCAGCTTGCGGGTCTCTTCGGACTTCAGGGTTGCTTCGCTGGCAGCCCGGGTCGCCATCTCGGCAGCCTCCCGGGCGGCTTTGCCGGCTTCCTCGGCGCTTCTGGCAGCCTCAAGTGCGGCGCGCACGCTAGATGCCATCTCGTCGAGGACTTCGGGGAGAGGCTTCATAATGAGCCCGGCAAGGTGGGACTTTCTATCTTCCTGCGGGAACCCGACGGTCTTTGCGGACATCTTATTTTATATCTATGGAAAAGGCTTGCGCCTGCCGTTTTTCGCCAGCCACCAAATAGCCTAATCGTTTTTGTCTTAATTGTCAAGGCTGGGTGGCAGTCTGGGTGTGCCTACGCAGCTTCGGGATGATCTGCCGCTCTTCAATGAAGTTGGTGGTGTACTTCCCGGAGTTGAAAACGGGGTCATCCATGACCGCGCTGTGGAAAGGGATGTTGGTGGCAATGCCTTCAATCTTCATCTCGGCGAGTGCCCGCTTCATCCGCCCGATGGCCTCCTCGCGGGTCTTGCCCCAGGTCATGAGCTTGCAGAGGAGCGGGTCGTAGTAAAACGGGACAGTGTAGCCC
>JAOAEN010000165.1 GCA_026416775.1 Dehalococcoidales bacterium | reverse complement strand
TCTCGTGGGCTCGGAGATGTGTATAAGAGACAGGTCTGGATGTAGCGGGGGTTCTTGGGGTCGGGCTCGATCTTGCGGCGCAGCCGGCCGATGAAAACGCGCAGGTATTCCTTTTCCGAAGAGTATTCGCTGCCCCAGATGTTCTGCAGGAGCATGCTGTGGGTGAGCACCTTGTCCGAGTTGAGGGCGAGGTACTGCAGCATGGCGTATTCGGTCGGAGTGAGGGTTACCTCTTTGCCGTTGACGGTGACGCGCCGCTTGGCGAAGTTGATTTCGAGCCCGTCGCAGACAAAGGTCGTCTGGGCGGGGGTGGTGGTGGCATCGCCGCGGTGGCGGAAGGCGGTCTTGACCCTGGCAATGAGCTCGGCGATGCCGANAGGCTTGGTCAGGTAGTCATCCGCCCCGAGCTCCAGACATCTGACCTTGTCTTTTTCATCGCCGCGGGCGCTCAGGATAATGATGGGCACGTCGGACCATTCACGGATGCGTCGTGTCACCTCAACGCCGTCAAGCTTCGGCATCATGATGTCAAGGATGATGAGGTCGATATAATCACGCTGTATGGCTTGAAGGCATTCTTCTCCGTTGGTGGCGGTCACGATGTCATAGCCACGTGCTTTGAGGTTGGTGCTGAGAAGCCTCAGTATTGCCGGGTCATCATCAACGACAAGGATGCGTTTCTTGTCCATAGACCCTCCTTATGCTACCGGTAGCGTGAAGCAGAATCTGGCACCCTTACCCGGCTCGCTTTCCACCCATATCTTGCCGCCATGGGCTTCAACGATGCCCTTGCAGATGGCAAGCCCGAGCCCGGTGCCCTTCCGCCGTCCCGGGCGGCGCCCGTTTCCCTGAAAGAAGCGCTCGAATATCTTCTGGTGGAGCTCGGCGGGGATGCCGACCCCTTCGTCTCTGACGCTGATAATGACTTCGCTTCCCCTGTGCTGTGCCTCAATGGTGATTGTGGTGTTATCGTCGGAAAACTTCACCGCGTTGTCCACGAGATTGGTGAGCACCTCGCCGATGCGCCCGTCGTCTGCCATGACTTCCGGCAAGGCTTCCGCCACGTTTATCTTCAGGTGGTGCTTGGTGGTGAGGGCATAAAGCCTGTCCTTGATGTTCTCCACAATGTCCTTGACCCGGTGCGGCCTCCGGTTAACTTCCAGGGCGTTGGCTTCGAGACGGGACATGGTCAGGAGGTCATCCACGAGCCGCGTCAGGACATCGGCATCACGGTCGATAGAAACAAGGAACTCATGCCGCGTCTGCTCATCGAACTCCACATCCGACTGCAGCAGACTGTTGGCAGCTCCCTTGATGACGGCAAGCGGCGTCCGCAGTTCGTGGGAGATGTTGGCGAGGAACTCGGTGCGCATGGCATCAAGCTCACGGAGCGCCCTGGCGCTTGATGCTTCCTCGTAGAGCTGGGCGTTGCGCACCGCGATGGCGATTTCTCTGGCAACCCCGCTCAATAGTTCAAGGTTTCCCGGGCTGAAATAGCCGGGGAAGTTTGCCAGTATCCCCATCACGCCGAGGCTTTCCCGCAGGATCATAAGCGGTATCCCGGCAAACGAGCGGTAGCCTTCGCCGGCCAGAAAACCGAATTCGGCTGGGAGCTGCTCGCTGAAGTTGGCGATAACCACCGGCTGGGCAAGTCTGAAAGCCAGCGCGATGGTGCTGGTATCCGCAATGTCGATCTCCTGGGGCATCGCTTCGGCAAGGCGGTAGGTGAGCCCGTGGTATGACTTGAGCTTCAGGCGGTCATGCTCGTTGATGTAGATGAAACTCGCTTCAAGACCGTTGTGCTGGGCAATGCACTCGAGCGCCGAGTTCAATATCTGCTCCAGCTCAAGGGACTGGGAGACCGCCTGTGATACCGCAAGCAGCGTGTTGGTGATGTAGTTGTGCCTCTCCAGTTCCTGCATGAGCCTGCGGTTTTCAAACACGAGCCGCTGTTTCTCCAACCCCCGCTCGATGACCGAGAGCAGATTGTTGGTGTCCAGCGGTTTTTCCAGATAGGCAAAGGCGCCGCGGTTGAGGGACTCCACCGCATTCTTCACCGACGAGTGCCCAGTGAGCATGATGGTGATGGTATCAGGGCGGACTTCGAGGATCCGGGAAAGCAGCTCGGTGCCGCTGGCATCCGGCAGGCTGATATCAATGATGGCAACGTTGTAGAAGCCGTGCTTCAGCCTTGAAAGCGCCTCGGTGGCATTGGGCACCGTGCTGACGGCATAGCCCCTCTTTTCTAGGATGCGGGTGATGATGGCGAGGAAGTCGGTATCGTCATCAACGACAAGGATTTTCCTGCTGTCTTCCATGGCTACCCCTGTGATGACGTGTTTTTTTGCCGATCTTTTTCACGATTTCGGTTGCCTCTACCGGGTCAAATGGCTTGTAGAGGCAGGTAATCGCCGAGGCAGCCTGGGCTTTGTCCAGGGCCTCCTTCACCTCGTTGCGGAACCCGGTCATCATGATGGGCAGGATATCCGGGTTGATCTCCTTCAGACGGAGCAGTGTTTCCAGCCCGTCAATATCCGGTAGCTTCACATCAATAAAGGCTATCTGGCACGGTCTCTTCATGGCGAGGGCGAGGGCTTCCTCTCCGCTCAGGGCGGTGATGACTTCGTACCCCTGTTGCTCAAGCACGGCGGTAAGCGATTGGCAGATATCGGCATCGTCGTCAATGATGATGATGGGCTGCTCTCCCCCGAGCTGGGTGATGAGCTCAATCAGGCGGTCAATCTTGATCGGCTTCTGGATAATATAGCGGGCCCCTTCCCGCTTCGCTGTCTGGATGAGGGACTGGTCGGAGTAGGCCGTCATGAGGATCACCGCCATTTCGGGGTTGACCTCTTTTATCCTGCGGAAGGCTTCCACCCCGTCCATCTTGGGCATGATGATATCCATGAGGGCAACGTCATAAGTGCGGCTCTGAACCTTTTCCACGGCTTCCATGCCGTTTGCGGCGG
>JAOAEN010000164.1 GCA_026416775.1 Dehalococcoidales bacterium | reverse complement strand
AGAGACAGCCCTGGTGCAGCCCCAGGCAAGGCCCGCAGCCGGGCGGAAGGATGAGCCCGCCCGCCTCGACCAGCGTGCCGATAACACCGCTCCTGACCGCATCAAGCAGGACCTTCCGCGAGGCGGGGGCGATAATCAGACGCACCGAGCCCGCTGCCTTCTTGCCCCTGAGGATCTTTGCGGCAATCTCAAGGTCTTCAAGGCGGCCGTTGGTGCACGTGCCGATGACCACCTGATGTATCTTTGTCCCCCTCACGGCACCCACCGGGGCGGTATTGTCCACGGTGTGGGGTTGAGAAACGGTCGGCTCAAGGCTACCGGCATCAATGGTGATCACCCGTTCGTAGACCGCATCCCTGTCCGCCCTGATGGGGCGGTAGTCCTTCCGCCTGCCCTGCCCGGCGAGAAATTCTTCGGTCGCTTCATCCGCCTCAAAGAGCCCCACCTTTGCCCCGGCTTCCACCGCCATGTTGGCGATGGTGAAACGACCGCTCATGCTCATCTTCCTGATGGCCTCGCCGTGGAACTCGAGTGCCTTGTACGTGGCACCATCCGCCCCGATCATCCCGATGAGGTGCAGGATGAGGTCCTTGGCCCCGACACCCGGCTGGAAACTGCCCTTCACCTCGATCTTGAAGGTCTCCGGGACGCGGAACCAGTTTTTGCCCAGCCCCATGGCAACGGCGACATCGCTTGAGCCCATACCGGTGGCGAACGCCCCCATTCCCCCGGCCGTTACCGTGTGCGAGTCCGCCCCGACGATGACGTCGCCCGGGCGCGCATAGGCTTCCTGCACGATCTGGTGGCAGACCCCCTCTCCCGGCTCGGAGATGATGCAGCCGGTCCTGCGCGCAAAGTCCCTCAGGAAGATGTGGTCGTTGGAGAGGTTTGCGCTCGGGCTTGGTGCGGCATGGTCGATGAAAAGCACCGTCCGCGCCGGGTCTGCCAGGGAGAGTCTTGCGGACTCAAACTGCCGCACTGTGAGCGGCCCGGTCGTGTCCTGCACGAACGCCAGGTCCACCCGGGCGATGACGATATCCCCGGCTCTGGCATCCGTGCCGCTTTTTTCACTCAGTATCTTCTCGGCAAGCGTCTTACCCACGAGAGCCTTCCCTCTCTTGTATTTGATTAGTACAAATGCGGGGTGGTGCCGTAATAATTACAATCTCCCCGCGCAAAACGAGAAATCGCTGTGCTCTCCTACATCGGGATATTGCCGTGCTTGCGGTAGGGGCGTATCTCCCTCTTATCCTTGAGCGCCTCAAGGGCGGCGATGATTCTCGGGCGTGTCTCGGAAGGCCTGATGACGGTGTTAACATAGCCCATTTTTGCCGCCACGTAAGGGTTGTAGAGAAGCTCGCGGTATTCGGCAATCTTTTCGCGCTCCTTTGCCTCTCTGTCCTGTGCCTGATCTATTTCATTACGGAAGATGATTGCCGCCGCGGCTTCGGCGCCCATCACCGCGATCTCCGCCTGCGGCCAGGCAAGGGTATAATCGGCCCCCAGCCCCTGGCAGCACATGGCGATGTACGCTCCGCCGTAGGCCTTGCGCGTGATGAGCGTGATCTTGGGCACCGTGGCTTCGGCATAGCACCAGAGGAGCTTTGCCCCGTGGCGGATGATCCCGCCCCATTCCTGATGGCTCCCGGGCAAAAACCCCGGCACATCGGCGATTGTGAGGAGCGGGATGTTGAAGCAATCGCAGAAGCGGATAAAGCGCGTCGCCTTGTCCGAGGCATTAATATCAAGGCACCCGGCGAGGTAGTTCGGCTGGTTGGCGATGATGCCGACAACATGCCCGTTCAGGCGCGCGAAGGCGGTGATCATGTTCGGAGCAAAAAGCCGGGCTACCTCGAAGAACTCCCCACCGTCCACGATCGCCCTGATGACGTCCTTCATGTTGTAGGTCCGGCTTGAGCTTTCGGGGAGGACACGGTCGAGGGCCTCATCGGTGCGGTCGGGCGGGTCGGCCGGGCTGACATACGGCGGCCTCTCTTCGTTGTTTGAGGGAAGATAGCTCAGGAGCCTCTTGATTTCTTCAATCGCCTGCGCATCGCTGTCACAGGCAAAATGCGCCACGCCGCTTTTCGTGCAGTGGGTCATGGCACCGCCGAGCTCCTCGTTGCCGATTTCCTCGCCGGTCACGCTCTTCACCACGGCAGGGCCGGTGATGAACATATAACTCGTCTTTTTCCCCATGAAGCCGAAGTCGGTCATCGCCGGGGAATAGACGGCGCCCCCCGCCGCCGGCCCCATGATGGCGGAAATCTGGGGGACCACCCCCGAGGCGATGGAATTGCGGTAGAATATCCTGGCATAGCCGTCGAGCGCGTTGACGCCCTCCTGAATACGCGCCCCGCCGCTATCAATGAAGCCCACCACCGGCACCTTTGCCTTCAGCGCCATGTCCATGATGTGGCAGATTTTGAGCGCATGCATCTCACCGAGCGTGCCACCACGCGCGGTAAAGTCCTGGGCATAGGCACAGACGGTGCGGCCGTCCACCTTTCCGAAACCGGTGATGACGCCGTCCGCCGGGATGGAGAGCTTGTCCAGACCGAAGTTGGTGGTACGGTGCTGCACGAAAAGGTCGATCTCCTGAAAGCTGCCCCTGTCAAAAAAGAGGTCAAGCCTCTCACGAGCGGTAAGCTTGCCCGACTCATGCTGCCTGGCAACGGCCTTTTCCCCCCCCTGCGCCTTCAGTTCTGCCGTAAGCCTTGCAAGTTTTTCGTAAGCCTCGTTCAAGATGCTCTCACCTCAATGGGGCTATCAAGTCCCATGATAACATAATGCCTATCTAGGGACAAGCTGAAGCTCCCCGGGTTTTGACCGCATCCGGGCTACGGTCATCGGTAACCACTTCTCCCGCCAAAGGCCCAGGATTATCCATGGTTACTTATCTGTCGGGAGGAGCGAAGGACAGGGGTCACCTTCTCATTTAAGTTGTTTACCCCCTTTCAAACACGCTGGACTATCAG
>JAOAEN010000163.1 GCA_026416775.1 Dehalococcoidales bacterium | reverse complement strand
GATCTCGCTAGGGAAGTGCTGGAGAATATCCTGAGGCTACTTGAGTTGCCCGGGAAGGTGGTGCTTTCTGACGAATTCACGGTGAAAGATGCGCAGGGCAACTTCGTTTCCCTCGGGCTTAATATTGAGGGAGACGACCTCGGCATCCTTATCGGGCGGCGCGGGCAGACGATGGGTTACCTCCAGTATGTGCTCCGTCTCATCATGGCACACCGCATGGATATCAGGATTCCTATCATCGTGGATGTGGAAAACTACCGGCAGCGTCGCTGTGAGAGCCTGCGTATTCTGGCAAACCGCATCGCCGAGCAGGTCAGGGTGAGGAAGGTGCCGTTTTCCATGGAGCCGATGCCGCCTTTTGAAAGACGTGTCATCCACCTTGCCCTTGCCAATCACCCTGATGTTACGACCCAGAGCGTGGGAGCGGGTGAGGCGAGGAAGGTCGTCATTGTCCCCAAGAAACTGCCCGGTTATTGAATTAAAGCTGCGTTTGTGTTAACATAAATCGGAAAAGGCTGTGACGGAGAAGAGTAGGGGGCATACAGGGTAGTCAGCGAGTCGGGTGTGGTGCAAGCCGATCTACCCCCTCCCTGAAAATCGCTCCTGAGCCGCCAACCGAAAGCCTTTTTTCAGCGTGGCAAGTAGGCTTGGACGGGGCCGTCCTCCGTTATCCGGGACGAGGGCATAGTTTGCAGTGCCCTGATGAGTGCCCTGCGACAGGCAGGGAATTTGGGTGGTACCGCGGGAGTTGAGTCTCGTCCCAGAAGGACGGGACTTTTTTGTTAGGTGTGCTGAAAGTCGTGCTGATTCTGGATCACTTTAGGAGCCGTGTATGTTCAGAGCCGTAGCAAGCCGTGTTGACCTTCCCAAACTGGAAGAGGAGATCCTCAGCTTCTGGCAGAGCCGGGACATCTTCCGCCGCAGTATTGAAAACCGCCGTGGCGGAAAGACCTTTACCATCTACGACGGTCCGCCGACTGTCAACGGCAGTCCTGCCCTGCACCACGTGTACACCTCCGTCTTCAAGGACGCCATCCCCCGCTACAAGGTGATGAAGGGGTTCTATGCCCCGCGCATTGCCGGCTGGGACACGCACGGGCTGCCGGTTGAGCTTGAGATTGAAAAACAGCTCGGTATCTCTTCCAAGACGCAGATTGAGGAATACGGCATTGACCGCTTCAATGAGCTCTGCCGCCAGAGCGTCTACAGGTATATCCGCGAGTTTGAGGAGACGTTGAAGCGCGTCGGCTACTGGGTGGACTACGAGCATGCCTATATCACCTTGGACAGCCGCTACATTGAATCGTGCTGGTGGGCAATCAAGCAGATGTGGGAGCGCGGGCTGGTCTATCAGGGCTACCGCGTGACACCGCATTGCCCGCGCTGCGGCACCTCGCTTAGTTCCCACGAGGTGGCACAGGGCTACAGGGACAACACGGAAGACCCTTCGGTTTACATAAAGTTCAAAGTCCATGGGAAATTCCCTCTTCCTGTAGCCGGGGGAAAGCCGGTCCATCTCCTTGCTTGGACGACAACGCCGTGGACGCTTCCGGGTAACACTGCCCTTGCCGTGGCACCTGAGGCGGAGTATGTGCTGCTTGAAGGGGAGACCGACTATCTCGTGCTGGCATCGCGGCTTGCGGCTCTGCTCAACCTTGAGGGGTATCATCCGGTGGCGACCGTTCCCGGCAGGGAGCTGGTCGGCGTGGAATATGAGAGTCTTTTCAATCCCCACGATTTCGGTGTTGCCCGATTGAGGTTTGCCGAAAATGGGACGCTGGTTGCACAGCCGCCGGTGAAGGGTCTTACCTACCGGGTCATCGGGGCGGATTTCGTGAGCATGGAAGACGGCACCGGCATCGTCCACATCGCCCCGGCGTTCGGTGAGGTGGACTATGACGCCGGGCAGGCCAATATGCTTGATTTTGTCCAGCCGGTC
The DNA here is from genome assembly GCA_026416775.1 of Dehalococcoidales bacterium. Lineage (GTDB taxonomy): Bacteria > Chloroflexota > Dehalococcoidia > Dehalococcoidales > RBG-16-60-22 > JAOAEN01. Next base: position 1,041 of record JAOAEN010000163.1, on the reverse strand, counting down.
GACCTGCAGGGGAAGATGACCGGAAGCTACCCGTTCGGTGGTAAATTCGTCAAGGAGGCTGATTCCCTCATCCTTGCCGATCTCAAGGCACGCGGGCTTCTCTACAGGAGGACGACCATCAAGCATACCTATCCCTTCTGCTGGCGCTGCGATGCACCCCTGCTCTATTACGCTAAGACCACATGGTACATCAAGACGACAGCCCGGAAGGAACGTCTCGTTTCCGGAAACGAAGAGATCAACTGGTACCCGGAGCATATCAAGCACGGGCGCTTCGGGGACTGGCTCAAGAACAACATTGACTGGGCATTCTCGCGCGAGCGCTACTGGGGTACGCCGCTGCCTGTCTGGCGCTGTGAAAAGTGCGGCGCCTGCGAGTGCATCGGCAGCCTTGATGAGCTGAGGTCCAAGCCGGGTTTTTCCGGGCTTCCCGAGCCGCTTGACCTGCACCGTCCCCATGTTGACCGGATAACGTTTACCCACGGCGGCTGCGGTGGGCAGATGAAGCGGGTGCCCGAGGTGATTGACTGCTGGTTTGATTCGGGTGCCATGCCCTTTGCCCAGCACCATTACCCGTTTGAGAATAAATCAATCATGGAGGATGGACGATTCCCGGCGGACTATATCTGCGAGGCGATTGACCAGACACGCGGCTGGTTCTACAGCCTGCATGCCATCTCCACGCTTCTCTTTGACCGCCCGTCTTTTCGGAACGTCATCTGCCTGGGGCATATCCTTGATGCCAAGGGCGAAAAGATGAGCAAGCGCAAGGGTAATGTCGTCTATCCCTGGGACGTGATCAGGAAATACGGGGCGGACGTCCTGCGCTGGTACCTCTACATCGGGGCATCCCCGGGTAATCCCCGCCAGTTTGACCTAAAGCAGGTTGATGAGGCGGCGCGTCGCTTTGTCTCCACTCTCTTTTGCGGACAGCCTTTTTGCCCAAATAGTATCGGTAAACTCTCTTAGCCATGGCTTAGGTCTTGAACAGTCATAACGAACCGCTAACCCTACCTCTAGAATTTCTCCGTATTCCTCTAC
>JAOAEN010000162.1 GCA_026416775.1 Dehalococcoidales bacterium | reverse complement strand
GAGTATGTGCATCGTGTGGTTTCTATAATGGGCGTCAGGTGATGGCTGTTAAAGAAGCACGTGCTACTGCATAATTCATCAATTTCTAATTTTTAGTTAGATAAATTTTAAAAGCCTCGTTATCATTTATTACATAATAAATCGATAACAGGCTTTTTTTTTTAAGCAAAAACACAACGGAGACCTAAAGCGTGAAAATCTTTGTTGATGCCATGGGTGGCGATTTTGCGCCCGCGGAGGTCGTCAAAGGGGCGGTTGAGGCGGCAAGAAAGCTAGGTGTGGAGATCATCCTCGTGGGGGAAAAGAAGGCGGTGGAAGCCGAGCTTGCCAGGGAGGACGTCACCGGGCTTCCCGTAAGTTTTGTTGAGGCTGCCGAAGTCATCAAGGAAGGGGAAAACCCGGCTTATGCCGTGCTCCAGAAAAAGAACAGTTCCATCGCCGTTGCGGCGGGCATGGTAAGACGCGGCGGCGCCGATGCTATGGTGAGTGCCGGCTCCACGGGTGCGGTGAACGCGGCGGCGGTGAGGTATGTCGGGACGCTTGCCGGCGTTGACCGCCCGATGGCAGGCGGGGCATTCCTGCAGCTATCACCGAAGACGGTGGTGCTTGACCTGGGGGCAAACGTGGACTGCCAGCCCTACCACATGGTGGACTTTGCCGTGGCGGGGACGGTCTATGCCCGTTCCTTTCTCGGGATTGAAAACCCCACGGTGGGCCTGCTCAGCGTCGGGGCGGAGGAGGGCAAGGGCAACGCCATGACGAAGGAGGCCTATACACTTCTCAAGAGGAGCGGGCTCAACTTCATCGGCAACGTTGAAGGCATGGATATACCCTTTGGGCGGGCGAATGTCGTCGTCTGCGACGGGTTTGTCGGCAACATCCTGGTGAAGTTCTGCGAGGGGCTGGGCAGGGTGGTGAGCCGGTGGCTCGGAGCGGAGCTTAAGGACAGCCTTGATGCCGCAAGACTTGAGGCCGTCTCCACCAGGCTTTACCGCCTGTTGAGCCCGGGGCTTGCGGTAGGAGGCGGTCCCCTCTGGGGGGTGAACGGGGTGGTGGCGATTGCCCACGGGGTAAGCCGGGCACCCCAGATATACGGGACAATTGAACAGGCGAAGCTCGCGGTAAGTTCAGGCTTTGTGGCGAAACTTGCCGGTGAACTGGAGAAGGCAAGGGCAAGGCTTGCCGGCAGCTAGAATGTCTCAGGGGGAGGAATGAGCCATGTCGGTGCTGGAGGAAGTCATCAAAAACATCGCCCGCGTCACGCGGTGCAGCGAGAGCGACCTCAAGCCGGAAACGGAACTCAAGGCGGTAAAGGCCGATTCGTTGCAGTGGGTGCAGATCATCGTCGGCATTGAGAGTGCCCTCAACATTGAGATTGACATTGACCGCGACAGGATGGCGAAGCTGGAGACGATCGGTGATTTCGCCGACTACGTCAGTCAGTTCTGCGCGGAGAAAGACAGGCTCTAGCTTACGCTTCCAAGTGCTTTACCGCAATAGCAACGGCGATCGCCAGCTCCCGTGTGTGGGACAGGCTCACCATAACCCTGATGTTGCTGTAACCCTTCACTGAAGCCCGTGGTGCCCCGTTTTCACCACCGGTAATTTCAATATCCTTATAACCTGCCTTGCCCAGTTCCAGCGAGCCGAGTGCCTTGATGACGGCCTCCTTGGCGGCAAACCTGGCGGCAAGGTGCTCGGCGGGGCTGGCACGCGAAAGGCAGTAGTCCAGCTCCTCTTCGGTGAAAATCCTGGCCAGAAGGCGGCCGTTATTTTCCACCCTCATCGCTTCAAAGCGGGCAACACTTTCAATGTCCGTGCCGATGCCCAGTGCTTCGTTGCCAATAGAGAAAGTACCCCCGTGGTTCTGCATGGAAGTGACCCGGTATGTAATTTGTAGCGCTTATTATATTACGCCCTGTCGTCGCCATTCAAGCAGCTCGGGCTGGTGCGCTTTTTGTTGCGGTGGTTTCCCGGTGCCCGCTAACCCCCTTTCCCCTCCGGCAGGAAACGTGAATGACCGCCCCGCGGTTATTGCTGTCTGAGGGGAAATGCAGAAAAGATGAATTCCGGGGAACTCTTTTGCCCTTTTTCAAACGGGCTGGAGTATTGACGAAGGAGGGTAAGAAAAATAGAGGGGGCTTTCATCCCATCTAAGACCGGTCCCGGCTCACTTCGACTACCGGTGCATACCTCACCCCTTTATCCCCTCTCCAGCCTGAGGCATCCTCGGGAGCCCGCAGTTCTTTCTGGCTGGAGAGGGGAATTGAGAGGAGAGGGGGCTTCGCCCCCTCTAAAAACTCCCCCTTTTGAAACGGCCAATGATTAAACCATGAAGGGAAATAAAAAAGGGGGTTCCGTCCTCTCCAAAAACTCCCAATTTTTGACGGGCTGAATTACCAATACACATGAAAGGGGATTAAGGGCAGAGGAAACTGCCCTGCCCCCGAGACTGGTTATAAACATCCTCGGTTACCAGTGCTTGCCTCACCCCTTTATCCCCTCTCCAGCCTGGGGCATCGGTGATAACCCATCATATCTATGGCTGGAGAGGGGAAGAAGGGGAGAGGGGGCGGAGCCCCCTCTTGAACACTCCCCCTTTGAAAAGGACAAAGATTAAACCTTGAAAGGAAATAAAGAGGAGCTTCTTGTCCCGCTAAAAACTCCCCCTTCAACAGAAATCTCCCGCCTTCAGAAGGGACTGACCACCAATGCTTGAAGAGGAATACAGAAAAGAGACCCCCTTTCTGGAAACTCTTTTCCCCTTCCCAAACGGGCCTCGCCACCAAGGCTGATGGCGTGAAGAAAAAGGCGCCTTCGCCCTCCCCGCGAAACCCCGCTTCCAGATGCAATTCACCATCAATAGCTCAAAGGATTTAACCAAAGGCGCGATGAAGCTGCTTTGAAAGCCATCTCCGCCTTTCAAACAATGCAGGTCACCAACACCCAGAGGGGAAGTATAAGAGCTGTCTCTTATACACATCT
>JAOAEN010000161.1 GCA_026416775.1 Dehalococcoidales bacterium | reverse complement strand
AGATGTGTATAAGAGACAGGAGTATAGTCTGCGGCTCCGTGTTTCTGCTGCCGGCAGGCCCCACAAAGGCTCATACCACGTGGAGCAGGAAGCCCTTCAGGTATTCCGTCTCGGGGTGGTAGATGTTGATAGGGTGGTCAAAGGGCTGGCGGTACTTCTGAAGGATGCGCACCTTCCGCCCGGTTTCCGCCGCTGCCTCAAAGACTACCTTGCGGAAAAGCGCTTCATCCACGAAGTGGGAGCAGGAAAACGTCATCACCAGCCCGTCAGTCGCCACCTTCTGGATGGCAAGCCGGTTGATGTCCTTGTAGCCGCGACAGGCTGACATAACATCAGACTTCTTCTTGGCGAAGGCGGGCGGGTCCAGGATGATGAAGTCGTATTCGTCGGGCCCGGCCCGGCGCAGAAAGGCAAAGACGTCCTCTCCGAAAAACCGACCGGTACCCTCGGGGATATTGTTGATTTTGAAGTTATCGCGGGCGAGCTTCAGCGCTTCTTCGGAGACTTCCACCGTGTCCACCCTGTGTGCCCCGCCCGTGCAGGCATAGACCGAAAAGGCCCCGGTGTAGCCGAAGGCATTGAGCACGCGTTTTCCCGTAGCAAGGTCCCGGGTGAGGCGGCGCATCTCGCGCTGGTCGAGGTAGAAGCCCGTCTTCTGGGCACCGGTCACCCTGATGAGGAAGGCCAGCCCGTTTTCCCTGATCTGCAGTGGCTCTTCCAGCTTCCCGTAGAGCGCTCCTTCGGCGTCCCTGAGGCCTTCCTCGCGGCGCGAGGGCAGGACGGATTTTTCATAGATACAGGCCGGCTTTACGGCTTCCACCAGGATCCCGAGGACGAGGGACTTCAGCCTTTCCATGCCGAGGGTTGTTACCTGCAGCACGACGGTATCGCGGTACAGGTCGGCGATGAGCCCGGGGATGGCATCGCCTTCGGCATTGATGAGGCGGAAAGCATCGGTCTGTCCCGTGTCAAAAAAGCGGTATCTCAGGGCAACTGCTTCCTCGATGTGTCTTCTGATGGCGTCCTGCGGAGGTTCGGTGCCGAAACTCACCATCCGTCCGGTGATGGAGCACCTGCGGTTGAAGTAGGCATAGCCCAGCATTTCACCTTCGGCACTCCGCACGGGAAGGACCGCCCCATCCTCAAAATCGGGGAGGCTCTGGATTGCCCCCGAGAATATCCAGTGGTGGCGGTTGCGGACGGCTTTATCCCTGCCCGGTTTGAGGGTCACTGCCGGTGGTGCCGTCGTCATCATGCGGGCTCCCGCTTGGCTGATTGCTTGAGGTGGCGGACGATGGGGCGGTCGGGGAAAGAAAAAAGCGATTCGTCAAGCTCCACGGGTGCCACCCACATCAGCATGTCGTGGTCGGTGAGCCTGAAATCACCGGCAAGGGGACTTGCGCGGTAAGCCATCAGCCTTATAGAGAGTCTGGCATCTTCGTAGTCCACGCCCATGAGGAATTCCCCCACCGCAATGTCAATCCCCAGCTCTTCTTTGATCTCCCGGGCTATTGCCTGCTCGGGGCTTTCATCTTTTTTCACCGCTCCCCCGGGAAATTCCCACATGCCGCCTTCATTTTCCCTGCGGCGGGCAATAAGTACCTTGCCCGCCTTTTCAAGGATGGCGCAGACGACCCGTCGGGGCACCCTTGTGCCTGTGTCTTTCATCGCTTTCCCCAGACCATATTAGGATACATTGTCCCGTGCTGACAAGAGACGCACGGGCGGGCTGAACCATCAATGGCGGGAATAAGGGGGAGCCGGACCCCCTTCTTAAAAACGTTTCTCCCTCAAATGGACCGGGCTCCCAGTCCCGGCGAGCGGGAGAAACCGGCTGCAAAGATAATCTTACAGGTGCTTTCGTGCGGTAATATGATAAAATGCAGGATGCTGCCGTATTTCAGGAGGCTGGAGTTACGCGGCGGTGATTTCAGGAGGTACTATGGAAAGTAATGACCTCATGGCAAGAGTCGTCAGGATGGCGGACCTTGTCGCTTACCAGACGGGGGCGATCGTGAGCCGCACGGTGATTGACCGCCCGACAGGCACGGTAACCTTGTTTGCCTTTGACGGCGGGCAGGGACTGAGCGAGCATACGGCCCCTTTTGATGCCCTGGTTTATCTCCTTGACGGAAGGGCAGAGATAACCATCTCGGGAAGACCGTTAACCGTCGGGGCAGGTGAAATGGTCATCATGCCGGCAGGCCAGCCCCATGCGGTGAGGGCACCGGACAAATTCAAGATGCTCCTCATCATGGTCAGGTCATGACGTTGTGCCGCGCGGTACTACCTGCGCAATTTGTGTTCCATTTGCCTTAATATTCTGCTCATAGCGTGGCGCTGAGCCGCGATATTTGCATATTTTTGTAAAATTGCGTATATTGGTAGTGGCATTTGCTGTTACGGGGAGGGTTGCCATGCTGGATGATCTGGGACAGAGAATTATCAGCGAGCTGCAGAAGGATGCCCGCCAGAGCTTCCGCGAGATAGGTCGCAAGCTGAAGGTCTCGGAAGGGACGGTGCGTAACCGTGTCAAGACCCTGGTGAAGGATAACCTGGTGAGGATAAGCGCCATCCCCAATCCGGAGAAGCTGGGGCTGAACTTCATGTGTGTGATGTGCCTTGAGGTCAAGGTTGGGGCGGCGGAAAGGGTGGAGCGGGTGCTGATCCAGAGCCCGAATGTTTACTATCTCTGCGGCTGTACCGGCACCTATGACATCATCGGTATTTTCGTCTTTCGCTCGCCTTCCGAGTTTGACGAGTTTGTCAAGAACGTGATTGCCGGAATCCCCGAGATCATCCGCACCACCACCTTCGTGGTCATGCATGTCTCACGCAGCCCCTGGGAGCATGACCTGGACATCGGTGCCCTCACAAGAAAGTAGTCTTCCCCGGTAATGGGGCTTCCTTTTCCGGAAAAGAGGTATATTTTGCCGAAAGAGAAGAACTTTCTGCCCCACATCTTCATCGGGTGGTGGTCGGTCCTTTTCATTGGGAT
>JAOAEN010000160.1 GCA_026416775.1 Dehalococcoidales bacterium | reverse complement strand
AGATGTGTATAAGAGACAGGACCGGGGTCTCCCTGAACGATAGCTCTCCCGTCCCCTGCGACATGGTGGTGCTGGCAAGCGGTGTACGTCCGCGCACCGAGCTGGCAACCAGCGCCGGGATCAGGGTAAACCGGGGGATTGTGGTTGACCGTCACATGGCAACTTCAACTCCCGATATCTACGCCTGCGGGGATGCCGCCGAGGTCTATGACTTCATCACGGCGAGGTGTCAGCCCATCCCGATATGGCCGAATGCCTATATCGGGGGCAGGACGGCCGGGTTCAATATGGCCGGTGTGCCAGCAGAGTACGATTCCGCCACGGTGATGAACTCTCTCAAATACTTCGGGCTGGCGATCGTCTCCGCCGGTATCGTGAACCCGCCCGACGCCGGTTATGAAGTCCTTACGGCAAGAAATGCGCTCAGCTACAGGAAGGTTGTTCTCCTTAACGGGCGCATTGTCGGCTTTCTTTTCATCAACGACATCCAGAAATCGGGAATCATGTATAACCTGCTGCGCCGGAAGGTGGACGTGTCCGGTTTCCGCGAAGAGCTTCTTGCCGACGGCTTTGGCCTCATCAGCCTGCCCGAGGAACTCTGGCGGCCGTATCTTGAGGCATCAGCCGAGCATCGCAGGCAGGCAGTAAATGCGCCGGAACAGGCTGCCGACGTCCTTGCCGGGGAGTGAAAGGGGGTTACCGCGATGAACATCAAAGAATGGCATCTCCTGCAGAACCCGTATTCCGACGGTAAGGTCATTGACGCCTGTTCCGTCTTCGGGATGATGGACACCACCGGGCGGAGATTTTCAGGGGAACGCATCGTCACCGCCATGGCGAACATGCATGAGCGCAGCAACGGGCTGGGCGGTGGTTTTGCCATCTACGGGCTTTACCCGGAATATGCCGAACACTATGCCTTCCATGTTATGTTCCAGAGCGGGGAGGGAAAAGAGGCGACGGAGGCGTTTCTCAGGGAGCATTTCCGTATCGTCCAAGCGGAAAAAATCCCCACCAACCCCCGCAGGAAAATGCACGACCCACCGCAACTATGGCGCTATTTTCTTGAGGTGGACAAACGCAGCCTCAACGGGCAGCCGGAGGACGACTACGTGGTGGAGAAGGTCATGCAGATAAACACCACCATCACCGCAAGCCTCGTTTTTTCCAGCGGGAAAAACATGGGGGTTTTCAAGGGTGTCGGCTATCCCGAAGAGATCGCCGACTACTTCTGCCTTGACCAGTACGAGGGCTACATCTGGACAGCCCACGGGCGGTTCCCCACCAATACCCCCGGCTGGTGGGGCGGTGCCCATCCCTTCTCCATCCTCGACTGGACGGTGGTGCACAACGGGGAGATCTCCTCCTACGGCACAAACCGCCGCTACCTTGAGGAATTCGGCTACCAGTGCACCATGCAGACCGACACGGAAGTGGTCGCCTATGCCATTGACCTCCTGGTACGCCGGCACGGTCTGCCGGTGGACATAGCAGCAAAGATTTTTGCCCCGCCCCTCTGGTCGGAGATTGCCCGGCTGCCTGAGCCTTCGAGAGGACTCCTCACCACCCTGCGGCAGGTCTACGGTAGCCTCCTGCTCAACGGGCCTTTTGCCGTGATCATTGCCCGCAGCGGTGAGATGATCGGGCTTACCGACCGCATCCGCCTCAGACCACTGACGGTGGGGCTGAAGGGAAGCATGCTTTTCCTTTCCTCGGAAGAGGCGGCGATAAGGCTGGTCTGTCCCGATGTTGACGTGACATGGCTTCCGATGGGTGGTGAGCCAATCATCGGAAGGCTGGGCGGGGTGCTCCCGGAACCGCCCGGGGCGGCCTTTCAGGAGACCGGCGTACGGGTGCGGTGATAATTTCGACGGAAGAGGGGGTGAGCCATGAAAACATATCTTCCTGCCAGATTTACGGTCAACCGGCAGGCTGACCGTTGTGTCCAGTGCCAGGTATGTGTCAACCAGTGTACGTTTGACGTCCATTACCACGATGCCGAGGAAAACGCGGTGCGGAGCCGCGACGAGAACTGCGTGGGCTGCCACCGGTGCGTTGTCTTCTGCCCCACGCGGGCGCTCAACGTAAGCCGGACTCCGCTGGACTACCGTGCCAACTACAACTGGCGTCCCGAGGTGATCGAGGACATCATCAGGCAGGCAGAGACCGGCGGCATGCTCCTCACCGGCATGGGGGACGATAAGGGGCAGCGCATCTACTGGGACCATCTCCTGCTCAATGCAAGCCAGGTCACCAACCCGTCGATCGACCCCCTGCGCGAGCCGATGGAGCTGGTGACTTACCTCGGCGCCAAGCCCGACCGTGTGGAAATCGACCGTCAGAGCCTTGCGCTGAAGACGAGGATGCCGCCACAGGTAAGGCTGGAAATCCCGGTGATGTTCGCCGCCATGTCCTACGGGGCGGTAAGCCTCAATGTCCACGAGTCTCTGGCACGGGCGGCACAGGAAGCGGGCACCCTCTGGAATACCGGGGAGGGCGGGCTGCACCCGAAGCTCTACAGGTACGGCGAGCACACCATCGTCCAGGTGGCTTCGGGGCGTTTCGGGGTCAGCCAGGAATACCTGGAAAACGCCAGGGTCATTGAAATTAAGATCGGGCAGGGTGCCAAGCCCGGTATCGGCGGGCACCTGCCGGGGGAGAAGGTGAGTGCCGAAATCTCCATGACGCGCATGATCCCGCTGGGCACTGATGCCATCTCACCGGCACCCCAGCACGATATCTATTCCATCGAGGACCTAGCCCAGCTCATCTATGCCCTTAAGGAGGCGACCGACTACACCAAACCGGTGGCGGTGAAGATCGCCGCCGTCCACAACGTTGCGGCGATTGCCAGCGGCATGGTGCGCGCGGGGGCAGATATCATCGTCCTCGATGGGCTGCGCGGGGCGACCGGTGCCGCTCCCAAGGTCATACGAGATAATGTCGGTATCCCGGTGGAGCTGGCACTTGTCGCGGTGGACATCCGCCTCCGCCGTGAAGGAATACGCAACCGCGCTTCAACCGTTGTCTCCGGCGGGATCAGGA
>JAOAEN010000015.1 GCA_026416775.1 Dehalococcoidales bacterium | reverse complement strand
CTTCATCATCCTCGTCACGCTTGTTGCCGCGGTCTTCGCCGAGAGGCTTGCCCCTTACGATCCCTACAAAGCGAGCCTTGCAGATGCCCTCGCGCCGCCCAGCGGTAAACACCTCCTCGGCACCGACTCCATAGGCAGAGATACCTTGAGCCGGATCATCTTCGGTGCACGCACTTCTTTAGTAATCGGGCTGAGTGCCATCGCCATAGCCTCTTTCCTCGGCATGTCCCTGGGCCTCATCGCCGGCTACTACGGTGGCTGGGTCTACGCGGTGATCATGAGATTCATTGATGCCCTCATGTCGTTCCCGATGATTTTGCTGGCCCTCGTCATTGCCGCCCTTCTCGGCGGAGGGGTTGTCAACGTTGTCCTCGCCCTGGGTATCAGCCAGATGCCATCCTATGCCAGACTGATGTGTGCCCAGGTGCTTTCGGTCAAGGAGACCGATTACGTTCTGGCAGCACGTGCCCTCGGGGCGACCAATACCCGTATTATGCTCCGTCATGTCGTGCCTAACTGCCTGCCGCCTCTCATCGTGCTCGTTACGATGATGCTGGGGGCAGTAATCCTCGCCGAGGCTGGCCTCAGCTTCCTCGGCATCGGCATTGAAGCCCCCACAGCAGCCTGGGGTGCCATGGTCAGCTCCGGTCGCGAATATCTCGCATCCCATCCGGTAATGTCAATTGCCCCCGGGGCTGCGATCATGCTGGTCGTCTTTGCCTTCAATATGGTCGGGGATGGGCTAAGGGATGCGCTCGACCCCAGGCTGAGAGGGGTTATCTAGGGGGGTATTGCCAAAACGGGAAGCCATGTGGATAATGGATAGGTGGCAGAAACACCGGGTAAGAAAACCTCCAACCTCAAAGAGGCGGAGATGCGGGAAATACCATGATACGAAAACTGCCGACCGAACAGGTGCTGCACATAAAGAGGTCGTCGCCTGCCAGGAAGAAGGCCAAAGAGCGCACCACCCTGAAAGCCGTGTATCGAACGGCTGAAATCCTCAGGCTCCTGCAACGCGGCCCGGCGAGCCTGTCCGTCATTGCTGATGAGCTCGGGATCCACCGGTCAACCGCACTGCGCCTGCTGCGGGCACTCGAGGATGCCGGGCTGGCAGTCCGCAACCGCCTCAACCGTCAGTACTATATCGGTTCGCTTATTACCGAACTTGTCTCGGACCCCGATGTCACGCACCAGTATCTCGTCTCTTGCGCGCTGAACCCGATGAAACGCCTCGCCGCATACACCAGGGAGTCCATCGGGCTCAACGTCCTCATCGGGACGCATAACATCCTGCTCTACGAGATCCCCAGCACCTATGAACTGCAGGTCGTCGCAAAGAAGAAGGTAAGCAGCGAACTGCACGCCGGAGCGGCTTCAAAGGTGCTGCTGGCGCAACTGTCACCCAAAGACCTTGATATCGTTATCAATAATCTCGACTTCAAGCCAATCACCGAACGCACCATTACCAGCAAGGAAGAACTGCTCGCCCAGTTGAAGCGCATCCGCGAGCAGGGGTACGCGATAGGATACGGAGAAAGGATCCCGGAGGCGATGAGCATCGCCGTCCCGATTCAGAATTACATCATTCCGGTCGCTCTGGGCATCCTCGGTCCAGAAAACAGGATGAAACCCAAGACGGATGAGTTCCTGAAGGCGATCCAGGAGGCTCGCGCCGAGATAGAGAAGAACATCGCGGAATCTCTGTAGCATTACCGATTCCTTCCACATGTTTCGGATGCCGGTGAGCGGGGCTGCGAGATGTGCTGCCGCTTTGCTGGCGCCGGGGACGCACCTACCGGGGTGAGCTTGTGCCGTCGGTAAAGATCTTCTCGTATTTCTTGCCCCCGGTGAGCATGAATTCAACGAACCAGAAAGCCACGTCCACCCTGTGCACGATGATCGGGCAGTGGTAAAGCCCCGCCGGGATGGCAATCAGGGTATTGGTGGTAATCATGTACTGCTCCTCGTCGGCACCCTCGCCGAGATGCAGCTCAATGAGTGCCCCGAAGTTGTGGATGTTCATCGCATCACTGCTGATAAAGGCAAGCACCTGCGGGAAATCGTGCTTGTGCGGCTTGGGTGCCATGACCAGCGGCGCCACGATGCTCTGCATGGTGAAGATGGAATCAAGACCCTCCATCATCGTGGGGGTGGCCAGAAACGAGTCCTTCTGGTAGAAGAGTTTGTAGGAATCGCGCAGAACGTATTTCTCGTACTTCTTGATCGGTGGCCTGGTCTCCGGGATCTTTTCCTGCGGCATGTCCTTTTCGCCCATCGCTCGTCCTCCTTCTAAATGCCAGATTGACACCTATTCTACTACCGCACCGGCCTGCTGACAAATGAGAGCCGCTACCAAGATATTCTGAGCACCTTGGCCCCGCGGATCTTACCGCTCTTCATCTCCACGAGTGCTTCGTTCGCATCCTCAAGGGCAAAAACCTGCACCTCGGGCTTTATCCCTGCCCGTGCGGCAAGCTCAAGGAACTCTTCGGCATCCCTCCGCGTGACGTTGGCGACGGTCTTGATTTCCTTCTCCCACCAGAGGTGCTTCGGATAGTCCAGCGCAACCAGGGTCTGTCTATCTGCGTCCTCCTTGCGGATGAGGTTGAGGACAAGCCTGCCCCCTTTCTTCAGGTTCTCAAGTGCCCGCAATACGGGCTGCCAGGCGGGTGTGGTATCGATGGCGCAGTCAAGCGCTTCGGGGCTTTTTTCGTCAATGCCGCCCGCCCAGTCTGCCCCGAGTGATAACGCAAGCTCACGCTCCACCGGATTACGGCTGAAAACGAACTTCCTGGAACGGGGATAAAGGAAATTCGCCATCTGGATGACCAGATGGTTTGCCGCACCAAAGCCGTAGAGGCCGAGCGTCAAGCCATCCTCCATCCCGGTAAGTTTGAGCGAGCGGAAGCCAACCACGCCCGAGCACATGAGCGGGGCAGCAAAAACGGGGTCACGGAATGCAGGAGGTATCCTGTAGGCAAAACTTTCGGAGACAACCATGTATTCCGCGTAGCCACCATCGGCATGGCAGCCGGTTGCCCGAAAGTCCGCACAGAGGTTTTCCAGACCGCGCCGGCAGAACTCGCACTTACCGCAGGCATGGTAAATCCAGCAGACCCCGACTGTGTCGCCACGCCTGAGGCGGCCCACCCCCTCACCCAACGCCTCCACCACCCCCACCGGCTGGTGCCCCCGGGACCACGGGGAGACGGGGCGGGCTGATCCTTCCTTCAATCTGGTCAAGCTCCGTGCGGCAGATGCCACAGGCAAGGACCCTGATCAGGACCTCCCCCCTCCCCGGCTGGGGCACCGGCAGCTCGGCAAGCTCAAGGGGTTCCGCCTTCAGGGGAAGACTCCCCCGGTAGGCTTTCCCCGGCACCATGACCTCACAGAGTTCCTTCAAGACCATCGCCTTCATCGCGGGCACCTCCTGCGGGACACCTTTCACCTGCCAGGTTGCGGTTCCACGTCAAGCCCCCAGGTGGCAAAAAGCCGGCGGTAGAAATCGGGGCGGGGAAAATCGGGACGCATCTCAAAACCGAAGCGGGCATAGCCCCCGCCGGACTCCTCCGCCCGGCTAAGACCGGACAAAAGCCTTTCCAGCTTTACCGGCGGCAGGGCAAAGATAAGCTCATGCTCCTCGGGTGCCGCCCGCGCGTATTCACCGGCACACGGGACAAGGACGCGGTACTCTCCCGTCTCTAGGACGTCCACGATGGCATAGACGCACGAGTTTATCGGGTCAAGCCGGTTGCCGATCGCGGCACCCTCGTCGTACTTGACGGTAAGCAGCAGACTGCGCACCTGCGCGGGGTTGGCGTAAATGATGACCACATCGGGCACAAACCCCGCCTCACGCAGGGGCGCGGAGACAACGCCCAGATACTTCCCCCTTTCAAGACGCGGCAGCATCCGCACCTGCTCGCCGGTCTCCGGCAGTCCCAGCGCCGGCTCCGGCTCCACCAGCCCGAGACCGATGAGCGGAGCCCAGCACCAGTGGTCTTCCTTAAGCATGGCGACGGTACGGCGTCCGCGCCGTGAGAGGGCAAAAGCCTGACACTGGGAAAGGTGGTAGCCGCCATCGCGGCGGGGACGCAGGGCATCGCGGGGTATTTCCGAAGCATCCCTGACGAGCCTCACGGCCAGCGGCGAAGTCCTCAGGATAAGAAGCCTCTCCAGCTCGCGACCGAGCCTCCGGTACAACGAGTGACCTTCCATCGCTCTTCCCCCTCCCGAAAAGTCCCGTTTGCCACAATTTTGACTGAGGTAACAGCATTTTGCAAGTAAGGGGCGCTTGAACTTTTTGGGACATTCTCCTATCATAGTATGAAAAATATATTACGACATATCGCAAAGGAGCGTATGGGCAAAGTCACGAAGAGACTTCAGGTTCTGGACCCGCGGGGGCAGCCCTCCGGGATTTACGGGCGTGGGCTTGACCCCGATACCATGCCCTGGGCAATCCACGACCCGGTCAACCAGCCACGGGCAAGCGTTGCCGAGTTCGCCAACCTCCAGATGGCACCGCGTCTGGACAGCCTTGAGGGCAAGACAGTTTACCTCGTCAGCACCGGCTTTGCCGGCAGCCTCGAGTTCATGGAAGAACTCCAGGACTGGTTCAGGCGCAACATGCCGGGCGTAAAGACAGTGCTGCGTAACAAGAAGACCAGCATGTTCACCGATGAGCCCGAGCTATGGGCGGAGATCAAGGCAAACGGGGATGCCGCCATCCTCGGTGTGGGTGGCTGAGACGGCTGTTCGGCGAGTATCGCCGAGTTTGCCAGAAGACTTGAGCACGACTACGGCGTGCCCACCGCGCCGATCGTTACCGCCCGCTTTGCGGAATACGTCCAGCGCGACAGCCGTACCCATGGCATGTACCTGCGCTGGAGCTTCCCACCCTACCCCGTCGGCTGGGTCTCCCGCGAGACGATACGGGGCTACATCCAGGGTAACGACCCCGTCACCGGCGTGCCCCTCACGCAGGAGATCATCATGGCGCTGACGCAACCGCTCACCGAGGAAGAAAAACACCCCAGGATTGAAAAGCGTCCCGAGCACCCGCGATTGCTGCCCCCGGACACTGAGGAGAATTTGCACCGCCTCTTCCTGGAAAACGGCTGGACCGACGGGCTACCGATAGTGCTCCCCACCGAGGAGCGCGTCGCCGAGATGCTCACCGGTACCGACCACGCCCCGGACGAGGTCGTCGGGATGATGTCGGTCACCACCCACGAGGAGAGGCTGAAATACACCGTGGAGAAGGTCGCCGTCATCGCCGTCATGGCGGGGGCAAGACCGGAGCACTTCCCGGTCATCCTTGCCCTTGCCGCTTCGGGGCGACCTTCCATGCCCAGCTCCACGACCTCCTGGGGCAGCATGATGGTGGTCAACGGACCCATCCGCAACGAGATCGGCATGAACTGCGGGCTGGGTGCCTTAAGCCCGGTGAACTACGCCAACTCCGTCATCGGGCGCGCCTGGACGCTCATGAGCATCAACTTCGGCGATGTGCGTCCCGGCATCACCTTCACGGCAAGCACCGGCAACAACATCAACTACAACAACATGTGCTGCGGGGAAAACGAGGAGCTTTCCGTCTGGGCACCCTTCCACGTGCGCAAGGGCTATAAGCCGAACGAGAACACGGTGAGCCTCTTCCGCGGCTGGAGCATCCTCACCGGCGGCATGGGACCCGGGCAGAAGCTCATCGACACCAT
Organism: Dehalococcoidales bacterium; assembly: GCA_026416775.1. Taxonomy (GTDB): domain Bacteria; phylum Chloroflexota; class Dehalococcoidia; order Dehalococcoidales; family RBG-16-60-22; genus JAOAEN01. The sequence continues at coordinate 6,672 of JAOAEN010000015.1, read as the reverse complement.
GAAGAGGATGAGTCCGTTCGGCGGGTCGTTCACCTTCGTCGTCGACCCGCTGGTCGCCAAGAACCTCAAGAAAGAGGGCTGGGATGACCCCGAGAAGCTCGCCGAGTCGCTGGTGGACGAGATGAACCCGCGCTTCAAGCGCCCCGGCATGGTGAACTTCGTCGTTGTGGGCGGGGAGATGAACCCGCTGTACCTCTGCACCGATTACTCCTATTTCCAGACGGTGTCCATTGACCCGTGGATACCGAAATCCGGCGTGAGGAAAGACCCCAGACCCCTGCGCATGCCAGTGCCGGTCATGTGCAAGGACGGCTCCTGCGGGATCTCCCACTGAGGCACGATAAAAAGCGAGGAGGAAACATGAAAGACCTGGAAGGAAAGGTTGCCTTCATTACCGGTGGTGCCAGCGGTATCGGGCTGGGTATTGCCAAGGCATTCGTCAAGTACGGCATGAAGGTGGTCATTGCGGACAAGCGCCAGCACGCCCTTGATGAGGCAATGGCGTATTTCAAGCCGCTGGGCAAACCGGTGCATCCCGTCCAGCTTGATGTTACCGACCGGGATGACTACGTCCGCGCCGCTGATGAAGCGGAGAGGGTCTTCGGCAGGATCCACGTGCTGGTCAACAATGCCGGTGTCACCTCGCCGGACTCCTTCGTCCAGATGACCTACAAGCGCTGGCGGCTCATCCTTTCGGTGAATCTTGATGGTGTTTTCCTCTGCACCAAGGCGGTGCTGCCCCATATGCTGGAGCGCAAGAGCGGGATGGTCATTAATGTCTCCTCAATCCTGGCGCACCAGATACGTATGAACATCGCCTACGGGGTGACCAAGGCGGGTGTGGAGCGCTTCACGATGGGGCTTGCCCGCGAGATGCGGCGTGAGCCGGGGATCGCCATCACCTGCATCCGTCCCTATTTCGTGAAGACGGAGGTGGTGCTGGGGTTCATGGAGGGGCGCGACACGAGCGACTTTGAAGACCCCATCATCTGGCAGAAGTACACCGCTATGCTTGCCGCATGCAAGCCCGAGGAAGTCACCGGCAAGATATTTGACCGGGCGGCGCTGGAAGAAAAATTCGGGAAGATCAGCGGGTAGGGATGCACTGCTATCGGTTTTACCTGGCGGCTGCCCTCGTTTTCTGCCTCGTGCTTGTGGGCGCAGGCTGTGGTGGAAAGCCGACGAAGCCGATGCCAACGGCACCGGCAGAGCCGGAATACGCCCCTGAAATCGCTGAGGGTATCCTCAAGGGAATTGACAGCGGCGACTATGCCGCCTTTAGCCAGCACTTTGATGAGGCGATGAAGGCGTCCCTCACCGAGGCAGCCTTTATCCAGATGCGTGATGGCATCAAGAAGAACTACGGGGACTATCTGACAAAGGAGTTCTCCAGCACGGAGAAGAATGTACAGGGTATCTATACCGTAGTAATGTACAGGGCGAAATTCAGCAGGGGCGCCCTCACGGTGAAGGTGGTGTTCAGGGAAAGCGAGGGTGGAGCGGTCGTCTCCGGGCTGTGGTTCCAGTAAGCCTTTCCCGCGGTGGCCGGTAGGCAGTTGTCTTGCGGTTGAAAGATGACGGTTTTGCGTAAGCCCCACGGTGGTGGCAAGTCCCGTGGGGCTATTTCTTTTTGAGCGAGCGCAGCACCATAAAGACGGTGGTGCCGCCGAGGACAAGAGCGATAACCGCTATTGACCACCAGTATTTGCCGAGGAAGCCAGCGGTTCCGCGGCGGGGGGTTGTCGGCGGGGTGGCTGCCTTTTTCACTTCCCTGGGGCGGGTCTCGGGCGGAGACGTGCTGACGGAGATGGTGGCTGACCTTGCGTTGTTGTCCTTATTGCTTTCCTCAATAAGCCCCTCGGGGTCGGCGCGGACGGTTATCTCATGTTCTCCGGCGGTAGCCTGCCAGGTGAGGTCGCTGCTTGCCACGGCGCCGATGCCGAGTGTGGGGATTTCCTTGGTGACTATCGGCTCCCCGTCGATATAGAGGACGAGAGTGGTTGCCGGTGATTTTACCCTGCCCCGGTTTTCCACGCTGACGACGATGGGGACTTCTTCCGCGGCGCCCGCCTGTGACGGGGAGAGCAGTACCTTGATGGCAATGTCGGGGACGAGCGTGGAGAAGGTAATCGTCTTCTCGTTATTGGTCTCATCAAGTTCGACAAGACCGTTCGCGGGGTCAACGGTGGCGGTGATGGTGTGGCTATCTCCCTTGAGCATTGTCTCCCGGCTGAGCGTGTAGGATTCACCGGGGAGGAGCTCGGGGATTTCCACGCTTTCCGGTGAGGCACGGTTGATCGACCACTCAAGCCCGACATTCCGCGCGGTACCGTCGCCGCGGTTGCTGACGGTTATGGTGATCGTGGTGGCACTGCTGCTCAGGGGGTCTTTCATTGACCAGGCAATATCTTCAATGGTGAGGTCGGGTGTGCGCGTGGTGAAGGTGAGCGATTTTTCGTTATTGGTCTCATCGGGTTCAATGATGACGTCGTTGCTGTCGACGGAAACGGCGACCTCATGGGTGCCGTAGATCGCCTTCCAGCTGAAGGTGAGCGTGGTGGAGGAATTACCCGGTAGCGGGGTAAGGTCGGTTGTGAAAGCAGGCTCGCCATCGACACAGAAGGTGACCTGGCTGGCTGGTGAAGGGCCACTTGCCACGTTCCGGATGGTAGCGGTAAAGGTGACATCCTGCCCGGAACTGGCCTCGCGTGGCATGCCCGTGATTTCCGTGACAGCAAGATCAGCAAAGGGAATGTGCAATGTCCGGGAGTTGTTCGTTTCATCGATTTCGGCAATCTGGTTGCCGGCATCGGCGGTAACCGTGATGGTATGGTGCCCGGATGCCACTTCCCAGATAAACTGGAGCGTGGTCGCGGACATTGCGTTCAGGTAGCCGATATCGCTGTAGCCGGACACCTCCCCGTCAACATAGTAGGCGATGCGGAAGGCCCCGGCAGCCTGGGCACCGCGGTTTTCAATCTTGATGGCAAGTGTCATCCTGTCGGCTGGCTTTATCTCGGCGGGTGTCCAGGTGATTGCCCCCACGGCGATGTCGGGGGTGCTTACCGTAATGGGGACCGACCTGTCATTGTTGTCCTCGTTGCTTTCCCGAACTTTCCCGTCGTGGTCGGCGCTGATGCGGAAGGTGTGGCGTCCGCCCTCTGCCTTCCAGGTGTACGTCGTGGCGGAGCTGCTTCCGGGTGCAATCCCGGTGACGAAATCGGTGCCGAGGAGCTTATCGTCTAGATAGTACCCGACGTAGAAGCCCATTGCCCGGCCGTTTCCGGTGTTGGTGATGTTGGCGGTGAAGGTGACCGTCTCGCCCGCCTGCGGGTTCTGCGGCGCATATGAAACGTAGCTGATGGAAATGTCCGGCAGGATGACGCTGATCGTCTGTGACAGGGAGTTGTTGCGCTCGTTGCTTTCCCGGACGCGGTTATCAATATCAGCAAGGACCCATATGCCGTATGTGCTCTCGTCGGGCACAACCCAGCTGAAGGTCGCCGAGGCGGTCTTGCTGGCCTCGATGGCGGCGATATCCGCGTAGCTGGCGGGCTCGTTACCTATGGCGAAGCTGAGGCGGCTTGCGGTAGCCCTGCCGGTGCCCTGGTTCCTGACCGTCGCGGTAAAGGTGATTTTATCGCCGGCACTAGGATTTCCGGGGTTCCAGGTGATGTTGCTGACGACGAGGTCGGGGAGCGAGGGTGACAGGCTGACGGTAAGGCTGTTGTTTGTCTCATCGCCTTCCACGACGATGTTGAGCGGGTCAACGACCACGCTTATTGGGACGTCCGTTTCCGACCTCATTGTCCAGTTAAAGGTGATGTTGCTGCTCTTGCCGGGGTCCAGGGCATCCACGGTGAGCACGGATCGATAGTCATCGCCGACAGCATAGCCGACCTGGCAGGCGTCGGAGCGCCCCTGTCCCTGGTTCTTGATGGTGGCAGTAAAGGTGACGTTATCGTCCTTTGACGGGTTCTGCGGTGACCAGGTTATGCTCGAAACAATGAGGTCGGGGGCAAGGGCGGTGAGGTAAAGGATGGTCTCGTTGTTTGTCTCATCGCCTTCATTTATCAGGTCGGTCTCATCGGCGACCGCGCGGATGGTGTGTGTGCCTGCCTGAGCCGTCCAGATATAGGTCACCGTGGAGGTGGCGCCTGGCTCAAGGGGGGTAATGTCGCGCAAGCCCCGGGAGTTGCCGTCAATGTAGAGGTGGACCGCCGAGGCAGACGCACGGCTGGTTCCCTGGTTCTTAACAGTAACAGAGATGGTAACGCTCTCTCCCCTTGAAGGGCTGCCCGGTGCCGGGGAGATTGCCTGCACGACGAGGTCGGGGGCAAGGGTGGTGAAAATGAAGCTTTTACTGTTGTTGGTCTCGTCTGCCTCGGGGACAGCATTGCCGGGGTCTACCACGGCACGGATGGTATGTGTCCCTGCCTGGGCGCGGAAGGTGAAGGTGGCGCCTGCCGTAGCCCCCGGGGACAGCGCTGCAATGCCGGCCGTCCCGAGAAGGCTTTCATCGAGGTAACAGGCTACCTGACATGACGGAGCGGTGGCACCACCCTGATTTTTTACCGTTACGGTAACCGTCACGTTGCTGTTGATTGGTGGGAAGGGCGGGGACAGTGTGATGGCATGGACGGCGAGGTCGGCAGGGGACTCCGCCATCACCACACCGGTCGCCGTGACGATGGCGAGGATGGCGGCGACGGCGCAGATACAGGACAGCCTCAGGAGCGCAGAAAGGTACCGCAATCGTTCTCTCCGCGTGGAAACGGTTACTATTATTGTACTCATACAAAAGGAGTAAGCCAATAGTCAGTAGGTAATGCGGCGGTATCACTTTGGTCTTGGCCTACCGCTTCTGGAGTAGCGTTTTCGGCCCATGACCCGTTTGCAGAGCGGCAGGCATGCCGGAAGCACCGGTCCATCAGGGCATGAACTGGTTTACCATCTCGGCAAGCTTCATGATGAGCCCGGGGATAGTGCCGAGGGCGAGTACGCCCAGGCACGAAACAGCAAGCGAGACGGTCGGAAGCGCGGAAGACGGCACCTTTTCCGCGGAAGGCGGGCTTTCCAGCCACATCACCTTCACGACGCGCAGGTAGTAATATGCGGAGATAACCGAGTTGATGACGGCAATGATGACAAGCCAGAGCAGGTCTGCCTGTACGGCAGCCCGGAAGATATAGAACTTTGCCATAAAGCCGGATGCCGGCGGAATACCGATGAGTGAGACCAGACAGAAGGTGAGTGCCAGAGCGAGGAGCGGGGAGCGTCTGCCCATGCCGGCGTAATCGGCAATTTCATCGCTGCCAATCTTCTGCGCGATGATGGTGATCGCGGTAAATGCCCCGAGATTGGTGAAAGCATAGCTTGCCAGGAAAAAGAGCACCCCGCTCTGGGCGGGTGACATGCCAGCGAGGGCCCCCGGGAACGGAGAGCTTCCCAGGGCGGCAAGCCCCACCATGAGGTAGCCCGCCTGCGCGATGCTGGAGTACCCGAGCATGCGCTTGATATTGCTCTGGGGGATAGCAACGATGTTAGCCGCTGTCATGGTGAGCACGGAAAGCACCGCAAAGACCGTTGCCCAGTCGCGGGCAAGCCAGTCGGGTGCGGCGAACACCGAGGTGATAACGCGCATGATGATGGCAAAACCGGCAGCTTTGCTTGCCACCGAGAGGAAGGCGGTAACGGTCGTGGGAGCGCCCTCGTACACGTCAGGTACCCACATATGGAAGGGGATTGAGGCAATCTTGAAACCAAACCCGGCGATGAGAAGCACAAGGCCCAGGAAAAGTGCCGGGCTTACCGAAGCACTTCCCGATAGCTGCGCCTGGACAGCACGGGCAATCTCGCCGAGCCCGGTCTTCCCGGTGATGCCGAAGATGAGCGCCAGCCCGTAGAGGAGCACGGCAGAGGCAATTGCCCCGAGCAGGAGGTATTTGAGCGCTGCCTCGGTGGACTTACGGTCTTTGAGGAAGCCGGTAAGTGCGTAGAGCGAAATGCCCGTTAGTTCAAGGGAGACATAAACTGTGGTGATGTCTCCTGCCCCTGCCATGAGCATCATGCCGGTGGTGGCAAGGAGCAGCAGGGCATAGTATTCGCCCTGAAGACGCCGGAAGCTATTGACATAATCTTCAGAGGCAAGGACGATCAGGAAGGAGACCCCCAGAAAGAGCAGCTTGAAGAAGACGGCAAAGCTATCGGTGAGGATGAGCCCGTTGAAGAAGGAAAGCTCCGTGCCCCAGAAACCGAGGCTGAGCGCCCCGCTGGCAATGATGCCGATGAGGCTTACTGCCGCAAGGATCTTCTTCTGGCTCACGAAGAGGTCAAGGATGATGACGAGTGCGGCAAAGACAAGAAGGATGATCTCGGGGAGCACCCCGAACCAGTCCGGTAGCTTCTCAAGGTTAAAGATTATTGGGTTCAAAGCTGTCTCCCTAACCTCCGATGAGACTTACAATGGGCGCGATCCCCACTTTGAAGACATCGGTGAGGACTGCCGGATAGATCCCCACCAGCATGATGAGCGCCACAAGCAGGAAGGTGTAGAACTTCTCCAGCCCGTCCATGTCCTTGACATGATTGCACTCTTCCTTCACCGGCCCGAAGAATGCTTGCTGTAGCATCCACAGGATGTAGCCGGCGGTGAGCACCACGCCGGTGATG
>JAOAEN010000159.1 GCA_026416775.1 Dehalococcoidales bacterium | reverse complement strand
GCGGCAGCCGTGAGCAGTTCAAGTTTGTCCGCGGTTGATGCACAGAACATATGTGCTAGTATCTTAGCAGAACACACGTTCTTTGTCAAGTGTCCTGTCTCCGGAGGCTTTGCCCGTCTTTAGCCGTTGGTGCCCCGCTCACCCTATGCCCCGCCGAAAGCCATCGCCTGCCCCAGGTATAGGGCCGTCCATTTTCTTATTTCCCCCGGCTGAACAGCCTCGGGGCGATGAGCTTGCGCAGTTCTTCAACTACAAGAACGCTGGCTGCCATGAGAACAATAATTCCCCAGTCTCCGGGACCCAGTGGGACAGTGTAGAACAGTTTCTGTAATGGTGGTGCATAGATGACCGTCATCTGGAGCGCGATGCCCGCTCCGATCGCATATATCAGCCAGCGATTGCTGAAGAAACCTAGTTTGAAAACAGACTTCCGGTCCGAGCGAGCATTGAAGGCATTAAACCATTCCGCCGCCACAATGGTGGTAAAGGCAATGGTTCGTGCTTTCTCGATTCCCTCGCTTGATAACTGACACTGAAAGAGAAAGAAGGTTGCTGCAAATATGATCAAGGCTATAAAACCGATCCTCATCAACATCCCAATGTAGACGATGCCTGTTTTCGCCTGTCGTGGTGGTTCATCCATAACGTCCTGGTGCTTTGGCTCAGCGCCCAGAGGTATAGCCCCCAGACTGCCAGTGATCATATTTATCCAGAGTATCTGGACAGCTACCACGGGAAGGGGCATACCAGCTAAGATGCTGGCAATCCAGACAATTAGCTCTGCTGATCCGGTGCTCAGGAGGTAGAAAACGGCACGGCGTATATTGCTGAAGATCACTCTGCCCTCTTCTACCGCCGCCACGATTGAGGCGAAGTTGTCGTCGGTGAGGATCATGTCGGATGCCTCGCGGGCGACGTCGGTGCCCTTGATCCCCATGGCAATGCCGATATCGGCAGAGCGGAGTGCCGGTCCATCGTTGACGCCGTCGCCGGTCATCGCCACGATGTAGCCCTTGGCTTTCAGGGCGTTGACAATCCTGAGCTTGTGCAGCGGCTCAACCCGGGCAAAGACCGTGATACGCTCGATGCGTTCTTTGAGTTCTTCATCGTTCATCTTTTCAAGCTCAAGCCCGGTGACCGCTTCCCCCTCGGTAAGCCCGAGTTCCCTGGCGATTGCCACCGCCGTGGGCTTCTGGTCGCCGGTGATCATGACCACTTTGATCCCGGCGCGTCTGCACCTTTCCACCGCTTTCTTGGCTTCGGGGCGCGGGGGGTCGATCATGCCGGTTAGCCCCGCGAAGACCAGCGAGCCGTCGAGGTGCTCGTGGGAGAGTTTCTCCGGGGCGGCGGGAAACTCGGCATAGGCGAGTGCCAGCACCCGCAGTGCCTGTGAGGCCATCCGCAGGTTGGTTTCCTCAATCGTGGCTGTCATTTCAGGGGTAAGTTTTCTGACCTCTCCATCGGTGAGTATATACCGGCACATGGTAAGGACCCTGTCCACCGAGCCCTTGACATAGACCACCGCCTTACCATCCCGGTAGGGGTGCAGCGTTGCCATGTAGCGCTTCTCGCTTGAAAATGGTAGCTCGGCAAGGCGCGGCTGCTCCTGCTGTAGTTTTTCCTGTTTCAATCCCGCCTTTAACGCGGCAACCAGCAGTGCTCCTTCGGTGGGGTCCCCGATGAGCCTGAGTTTTTCACCGTCTGTTTTGGTTGATGAATCGTTGCAGAGGGCGCCGATTCTCAGGGCAAGAAGGAGGTTTTCATCTGTCTGCGGGTTGAGCTTCTTCCCGTTTTCGGCAAACTCGCCTTCGGGACGGTAACCGGCACCGGAAACTTCAATGAGCCTTCCCGGAAGGTAGATCTGGCGGACTGTCATCTCGCTTTCAGTGATGGTTCCCGTCTTATCGGAGCAGATAACGTTTACGGCACCCATCGCCTCGACAGCGGTAAGTTTTCTCACCAGGGCGTGTCGCTGTGCCATGCGCCTCATCCCCAGTGCCAGCACCACGGTAACCATGACGGGTAACCCCTCGGGGATTGCCGAGACCGCCGCCGCTACCGCCAGGGTAAACATGTCCTGGAAGGAATACCCCTTGGAGAGCCCGATGATGATCAGCAGGGAAATGATCCCCAGCACCAGGAACGCGATGTAGCGTCCCAACCTTGAGACGTTGCGCTGCAGCGGCGTTGGCGGCGGTTTTACTTCCTGGACCTGCGTGGTGATCCTGCCGATCTCGGTGGACATGCCTGTTGCCGTGATGACCGCAATACCGCGACCGCCCACCACCGCACAGCCCATGTGCACCATGTTGCCCATATCGGCAACCGCCGCCTCACCCTCAATGGGGGCGGTGAACTTCTCCACCGGTACCGATTCACCGGTGAGGATGGACTCATCAACGGCAAGGCTTACCGCCTCAATGAGACGGCCGTCCGCCGGCACCTTATCGCCGGCTTCAAGGACAATGATATCGCCGGGCACGAGGTGGCTTGCCGGGATATCGGTAAGCATGCCTGCTCTTCTTACCTTTGCCCGTGGTGATGCCAGGTGCTTGAGTGCTTCCATCGCCTGCTCGGCGCGGCTCTCCTGAACAAAGCCGATAATGGCGTTGATTAAGAGGACCGCAAAGATCACCGCGGCATCAGTGGGCTTGCGCATGACGAAAAGCTCGATCAGCGCCGCAATGAGCAGGATGTAGATGAGCGGGCTGGCAAACTGGTGCAGGAAGATCAGCACGGGGGATTTCCTGCCCTTCTCGGCAAGCTCGTTGCTGCCGTACTGGCGCAGGCGCCTGGCTGCCTCTTCCTCGGAAAGACCGGAGAGGCCTGAACCGAGCTCCTTTAAGACGTCATCAGCACTGAAATTGTGCCACTTCATCGGGAATGACCTCACCGTGGTTCTTGCTGGAAGGAGCTATGGCGGTGCCTTGAACAGTATACCATTTTACATGTTATGACCAAAGTGCTACCGGGCACGCAGCCCACGTACCGGCCGGAGGGGATAACTTTAGTACTGCAGAAACGGCAGTCCCAGCTACGGCATCTGTCATTTCCCTCCTTTTTCCTATGAAAAACTAGTCATTGTTTACCGGACATATCCGGAACTACGC
>JAOAEN010000158.1 GCA_026416775.1 Dehalococcoidales bacterium | reverse complement strand
AGATGTGTATAAGAGACAGGGCCGAAGGGCTTTCTCAGGAAATAGTCCGCACCGGCATTCAATGCCCGCACGCAGGTTTCGGGGCTTGCCTCCCTGCCGATGATGACGATCGGCACCGTGGATATGCCCCTCAGCTCCTTGCAGATCTTCCAGGTTTGTACCGTGTGGTCGTTGATGATAATGGTAATATCATAAGTGCGGGTTTTCAGCCGGCGCAGCGCCTTTTGCGGGCTTGCTACCTCGACCCTGAATCCTACGCTTTCGAGAAGCGCCGCAACCGTCGGCGACGGGAAGTTATTATGGAGAATCAGTGCTCTCTGTCTTCTCATATTTCAGATAGTAGGGCATTGTCGGATGAATGGAAGCAGGGATACCACCAATTTCTCTGGGGGTTAGCACCCACTTGAACCGGGGGTTGACCCTTGCAGCACCGTGGCCGTCTTGCAGGACCGCCGGACGGCGCGGGAGCGCGGTCTCAGTAGCCCCTTTTTCTATCAACGAGGTTCTTCAGTCTTTTCCCGGCAAGATAGCGGCGCAGGTTCTCGCAGAAAAGTGCGGTGGCTTTAACAGTGTAGTCCTCCATCCCGCCGGAGACGTGGGGGCTTATGATGACGTTGTCCAGTTCCCAGAGGGGGCTATCGGGCGGCAGGGGTTCTTTTTCGGTAACATCCAGCCCGGCACCGGCAATCCATTTCTCGTTGAGGGCGCGAACGAGTGCGGTTTCGTCAATGATGCCGCCGCGGGCGATATTGATGATGTGGGCGGTGGACTTCATCATCCTGAGCTCTTTTTCGCCGATGAGATGGTGTGTCTCGGGCGTATGTGGTGTGCAGATGACGACAAAGTCCGCTTCCCCGAGGAGCTCGGGCAGCTTTGCTGACGGAAGAAGCCTGTCCACGTATCTGGTGCGCCCTTCGCTGACTGCCGAGCGGCGCGTGGCGATGACCCTCATGCCGAAGGCCTTGCTCAGGCGTGCCACCTCCCGCCGGATGTGCCCCAGACCGATAATTCCCACGGTCTTGCCGCGCAGCACCGTTGGAGAGTAGCGCTGCCAGGTGTGCTCTCGCTTCATGGCAAGACAGCGGGGCATCCCCTTGGCGAACATGAGCATGAAGCCGAGGACAAACTCGCCGATGGGTGTGGCGTGGATGCCGCTTGCGCTGGTGATGGCGATGTGGCTCTGCCAGATATCGGTGCCGCGCAGGCGGTCGGTGCCGGCGGACATCATCTGGACCCATTTAAGGTGCGGGGCACGAGAGACGAGTCCCTGCGGCAGAACCAGCCCGTAAATCACCTCAGTCCGGGCAAGTAGCCTATCAAGCTCGCTCTTTGCGGAATGGTCTCCGGCAAGCTCGGCGAAGGCAAGTGCGGAAGCATCATGCACTTCTATCCCGGGGCTTACTGCCCGGATCATGTCAAGGATTCCTTTATCTGCGGCGGGGACTGTCCCGCCGAAAGGTGGCATGATGACAAGCACTTTGAGCGTCTTCATGGTATTTCTCCCGGCATGCTGATGCCTTTATTATATATCATTCCCCTTTCGCAAAGAGAGATCATCCGGGGAAACCGGTTCCGTCTGTATCCAGGATTTTTCATCTCATATCTTAATTCCCCTCTGGTACAGTTCATCTGTGGGATTGATTCATTCAGTTTTGTGGGAAGGGGATGGGAATTCTAGGGGAGGTATCGTCTCCTCTATTCTTCATTTCCTTCAGTGATTAATGCGGAATTTGACAGTATCTCAGGCGGGTGATAGATTAAAGTGAAAAGCCCTCTCGCCTATTCCGGACCTCTCGGTAACTGCTTTTGCGGGAAGATGAACATCGGTGTTGCCAAGGTGAGCCTGCGCATCCCGGGGAATACCTCGCTCAAGGGCAAGCGGCAGGTGGTCAAGTCCATCATCGGGCGCATCCGTCAGCGTTTTGAAGTTGCCATTGCCGAGGTGGATGATAACGATGTCTGGCAGATCGCCACCATCGGTATCTGTGCCATCAGCAACGACAGGCGCCACGCGAATGAGGTCCTCTCCAACGTGGTAGGCTTCATCGAGAAGAGCCACTTCGATATTGAGCTTCTTGATTACACGCTTGAGTTCATTGATGTCTAGGGAGCTCCCTGATGGATGCCCGGGCTGTCCTTGATTACATCCGTTCCCTTTCTTCCTACGCCGGGCAGATCGTTCATGTTGAGCACATCACCCCGCGCGGGGCGAACTACGGTAATCTCAACAGGCCTCTGGCTCCTTCCCTGGAAGCATTGCTGAAGGACAGGGGGCTTTTACCCCTTTATTCCCATCAGGCGGAGGCACTCAACCACATCCGCGATGGGAAAAACGTCATCATTGCCACGCCAAGTGCCAGCGGTAAGACCCTGGTCTATGCTATTGCGGTGGCACAGGCGATCATGGGCGACCCCTCAAGCCGGGCGCTTCTCCTCTTTCCGACCAAGGCCCTTGCTCAGGACCAGCTCGGTAAATTCCACGGGCTTTTCTCCCCCTCAGTCCTGCCCTATGAGTCCGTGGTCACCTTTGATGGGGATACTCCCCGCTCCGAGCGGGCAAACGTGCGGCGCCACGGCCGGGTCATCCTCACCAACCCGGACATGCTCCACGTGGGCATCATGCCCCAGCACCAGTCGTGGGCACCGCTTTTCCGTAACCTGAGATACGTCGTTATTGATGAGGCACATGTCTACCGGGGTGTTTTCGGCTCGCATGTTGCCTGCGTCCTGCGCAGGCTACGGAGGCTCTGCCGTCATTACGGGAGCAGCCCGCAGTTTATCCTCTGCTCGGCAACGGTGGCCAACCCCGGCGAGCATGCCCGTACCCTTACCGGGCTTCCCTGCGAGGTAGTTGACCGGGATGGCTCCCCGCGCGGTGCCAAGGAATTCGTTTTCTGGAACCCGCCGGTCATTGATGAAGGCAAGACCGCGCGCCGTTCTGCCCACTGGGAAGCCACCGGGCTTCTTGTTGGGCTTGTTCGTCAGGGTATCCGCAGCCTCGTCTTTACCCGCACGCGCCGGCTCTGCGAGCTGATCTACGTGTACGCGCGTGACCTACTGCAGAAGGACTGTCTCTTATACACATCTGAC
>JAOAEN010000157.1 GCA_026416775.1 Dehalococcoidales bacterium | reverse complement strand
CTCTTCATCCGGGATTGATGTATTTCGGTTGATGAAATTTAAGAGGGGGTGCACCCCCTCTTTACTCCCCCTCAGGTCTTAATCGTTAAACTGAGCTAGAAAGGGGGAGTGTTTAGAGGGGGCGAAGCCCCCTCTCCTCTTAATTCCCCTCTCCAGCCATAAACATGATGGGTCATCACCGATGCCACTGGCTGGAGAGGGGATACAGGGGTGAGGCAAGCACCGATAGCCGAAGACAGCTAGGACGGGTTTAGGATGGGGTGAAAAACCTCCCTTTCCCTTCACATGTGATTCGGGGGCTAGGTGCGTGAACGTGAGGCCCGTATTTACCCCGCCCCATCCCTCGGGTATAATTGAACTAGCTGCCCCCGGCAGAAGAAAGAGACCCCGAGAAATGCAGGAGCCCGAACCGTCCACCCGCCTGAGGATTGCGGTCTGTCTTGGTGTGATCAACCTCCTCACCAACTTCGCCGTGGAGGCTTCCAACGTCTTCATCCCGCTGTATGCGAGGGAGATCGGCGCAAGCGACCTTGAAGTCGGCTTCATGGCGGCGGCAAGCGGGATTGCCTTTTTTGCCTCGTCGTTCATCTTCGGGCGGCTTTCCGATATTCACGGCAGGATGGCGTTCATCCGCATCGGTCTTGCCATCACCGCGCTCTCCTACCTTACCCAGCTTTTTGCCCGCACCCCGCTCACCCTCATCATGGCGAGGGCATCCATCGGCTTCGCCCTGGGGATCAACTCCTCGGTGCTCATGGCCTACACCTACGAAAACCAGCGCCAGATAGGGCATTTCGTCTCCTACGGGGCGCTGGGCTGGCTGCTCGGGGCGGTGAGTGCCGCCATCATCAAAGAATACCATGCCCTCTTCATCACCAGTGCGGTCATCGCCTTTTTCGCCTTTCTTACCTCATTTTTCCTCGTGGAAAAGGCGATAAGCCGGATGCAGGTGGCGAGGATTCCCGTCGCCCTCTTTAAGGCCGACTACCGCATCTACCTCGGCTTTTTCTTGAGGCAGCTCGGGGGTAACGCCATCTGGGCGATTTGGCCGCTTTATCAGGCGAGCATCGGCGCCACCAAGCTCTGGATCGCCCTCACCGAGGTGACCAACATGGTGGGACAGATCATCGCCATGCGCTACATTGAGCGTTTCAACCCGGCGAGGATGTTCCAGGGCGGGCTTTTCCTTTCGGCAATCGTTTTTGTTGGTTACGGCTTCATCAACCGCTACTGGCAGCTGATTCCCGCGCAGGTCTTTCTTTCCGTTGCCTATTCCAGTATGTTCGTCGGGGCCCTGAGCTACCTCCTCAGGCACCATCCCGAGTACGGGACAACCTCAGGGCTGCTTAACTCGGTTAACGCCCTTTCCGGTATCTTCGGGCCGTTTCTTGGCGGCGGCATTTCCCAGGTGTTCGGCTACCAGACCCTGATGTTCACAAGCGCCGGGATTACCCTGGCAAGCTTTCTTGCCACCCACGGACTAAAAGTGAGAAAATCCGCAGGGAGCTAGGTAATTCCGTCATGATGCTTGGCGCCTTACTCGGGTTCATGGTGCTCATGTCCTTTATCCTTGCCCTGTGGGAGATCCAGATTGAGGGCAGGGACGGCTGGGCGGCAAAGTCACCCGGCTGGCGGATTGAAAAAGGGTGGCTCTTAAAGCTCACCGGCGGCCGTCCCTTGACCGGTTACCACCTCTTCATGACCCTTTTTATCCTGGGGATGCTGCACCTGCCTTTCTTTTTCACCGACTGGCACTGGCGGCGGGAAAGCCTGCTTTTCGGCTTCTACCTCGGCATGCTTCTTCTCGAGGACTTCCTCTGGTTTGCCCTCAATCCGTACTGGGGGATCAGAAACTTCCGCAAGGGGAAGATCTGGTGGCACAAACACTGGTGGGGACCGGTGCCGGTGCTCTACTGGTTCCTTCTTGCCGGTGCCGCCATCCTGATTTACCTCGGTAGAAACGCAATCTGAATTTATTTTTCCGCTCCTGTCGGCTATAATGAAGCAGGAGACCCATGAGACAGGATGAACGCCCGGTAATCCCCGCCGAGTTCTGGCATGCCCTTTTCAGGGCAAGGTCAATTGCCGTCATCGGGGCAAGCGATGTTACCGGCTCATGGGGCTACGACATCATGAATGCCGCCCTCGCCTCTGCCCGGTCAAAGGGCAGGCATGTCTTCCCCGTCAACCCGAACCTCAAAGAGGTGCTGGGGCAGAAGGCATACCCCACCATCCTTGATATCCCCGAAGCGGTGGAGCTTGCCATCATCGCGGTGCCAGCAAGGATCGTCCCTCAGGTCTTCCGCCAGTGCGCTGAGAAGGGCGTCAAAGCTGCTGTCATCATCACTGCGGGTTTTGCCGAGGTGGACAGCGCCGGGGCAAAGCTGCAGGAAGAAATCGTAGCAATCGCCCGGGAGCACAACCTGCACTTCACCGGTCCGAACTGCGTGGGGCATGCCGACATGCATTCGCGGCTTGCCAGCATCAGCTTTGCCACCACGGCACCCGCCGGGTCGATGGCGCTCGTGAGCCAGAGCGGGACGCTCGGTGCCAGTATCCTCCTCATGGCGATCTCACGGGGCATCGGCATCAGCAAGTTCGTGAGCACCGGAAACGAAGCCGACCTGCACCTTGAAGACTACCTTGAGTATCTTGCCCGTGATGAGGAGACGAAGATCATCGCCCTTTATATTGAGGGGCTGCGCCAGGGCAGACGCTTCTACGAGCTGGCAAGGAAGACTACCCCGCAGAAGCCCATCCTCGCCATCAAGTCGGGCGGGACATCCGCCGCCGCTCAGGCGGTGCGCTCGCATACCGGGGCACTCGCCGGCTCCGATGCCGTTTACAGCGCCGCCTTCAGGCAGTCCGGCGTCATCCGCGTGCAGGACGAGGAAGAGCTCTGCGATACGGCGCTGGCGCTGCTGAGACTGCCGCTTCCGCGCGGAAGGCGCGTGGGGATCCTCACCATTGGCGGGGGTTTCGGCGTGATGACTGCCGAGCTCTGCGAGAAGGAAGGTCTTGAGATTGCCCCGCTTGAAGAACGCACCCTCAAGGCGATGGCAGCCGTCCTTCCACCGCGCTGGACGCCGGGTAACCCGGTTGACCTCGTCGGTGTCAGGCCTACCGGCGGCGGCAAGACCGGCGATGCCGCTGCCGATGATCCAGGCCTTGCGTCCTTCCACCTGGTTCCCAGGCACGGGGCGGTTGCGCATCTG
>JAOAEN010000156.1 GCA_026416775.1 Dehalococcoidales bacterium | reverse complement strand
AGAGACAGGGCTATGGAAGACTACAGCCCCACCGATGCGGTGAGGAAGATTGAGGATTTCGTTGACGGGCTTTCCAACTGGTACGTCCGCCGGAGCCGCCGGCGCTTTTGGAAGAGCGAGAACGATGCCGACAAGCTTTCTGCCTACAATACTCTTTACCAGTGCCTGGTAACGCTTGCCAAGCTGCTTGCCCCGTTTACGCCCTTCCTTGCCGAGGAGATGTACCGCAACCTTGTTTGCTCGGTCTTCCCGCAGGCACCGGAGAGCGTGCATCTGGCTGATTTTCCCGTGGCGGATGAGGGCAGGATAGACAGGCAGCTTGCCGAGGACACCCGCCTGGCGATGCGGGTCTGCAGCCTGGGACGCGCCGCCCGTGCCAAGGCGGGCATCAAGATCCGCCAGCCGCTTGCGGAGATATACGTCGGCGTGAAATCGGATGCAGAAAAACGCGCGGTGGAGAGGATGGCGGTTCCCATCCTTGATGAGCTTAATATCAAGGAGATGTTTGTTGACCGCTTGGAGAAGGTGATGGCCAAGGAAGGCACCGGCGTGAGCGTTGCCAGCGATGGCACAAGCGCGGTGGCGATTTCCTGCTACATCACCGTTGAGCTTGAGGCCGAGGGCATGGCGCGCGAGATCGTGCACCGCGTGCAGATGATGCGCCGCAGTGCCGGCTACGAGATCACCGACCACATCGTGCTGTACATTGAAGCTGATGCCTTCATTGTCCAGTCGCTTTCTTCCTTTGCCGACTATGTGCGTCAGGAAACGCTGGCACGCGAGATTGAAGAGTCCGTGCCGGATGAGGTTGACCTGAAGGAGACCCTCAGGATCTCCGGCTATACCATCACCCTTGGCATCAAGAAGGTGGTGTAGAAGCTCCGCACCGTGTGTGCGCGGTGCTTCGGTGATGGTTACGGGCGCGGGCTTTCAACCGGGGTCACCGTGGTGGAGTATTCCTTATCACCGCGCCAGTATTTGATTTCAAGGGGCTTTCCGATAGCCGAGGCGTGGAGCACCCTGATGAACTCTTCTGCGGTGGTCACTTCCCTACCGCCGAGGCTGGTGATGACGTCCCACTTCTTCAGGCCCGCCTGATCCGCCGGGCTTCCCTTCACGATTTCAACGAGGAGCACGCCCTTGTCCACCTTGAGGTCGAGCTGGGCAACCACCCACTGGTCAACGGTGTAGAGCCTTACGCCGAGCCACGGGCGGGTGACATAG
Source organism: Dehalococcoidales bacterium (assembly GCA_026416775.1). GTDB lineage: Bacteria > Chloroflexota > Dehalococcoidia > Dehalococcoidales > RBG-16-60-22 > JAOAEN01. The sequence goes on along the minus strand of JAOAEN010000156.1, from coordinate 1,998 downwards.
CCCTTGGTGACCAGTTCATGGATGATCGGCATCGCCGCATCAATGCTGATGGCATAGCCCATTCCCTCAACCCCCACCTGGGCAACCTTGGCACTGGTAATCCCGATAACCTCACCCGCTAGGTTCACCAGCGGGCCGCCCGAGTTACCCGGGTTGATGGCAGCGCTTGTTTCAATGAGGTCGTAGAGCGTCTGCCCCTGGGATACCTGAAGCGACACATTTGTCCGGCTGACGATACCCTCAGTTGCCCGGATGCCCTGGCCCAGCGCGTTACCGATGGCAATGACCCAGTCGCCAACCCTCATGGCGGACGATTTGCCGATCGTGAGTGCCGGCAGGTCCCGGGCATCAATCTTGAGGATGGCGAGGTCGTTGAGGGAATCGGTGGCGATGGCATTCGGGTCGGCGGTATAGGTCGTTCCGTCATCGGTGGTCACGGTAATGGTCCTGGCGCCTTCAATGACGTGGGTATTGGTGACCACGATACCGGACTTATCAAGTATCCAGCCCGAGCCTGCGCCTTCCTGCCGGTAGGGACGGCTGAAGAAATCATAGGAGACGACCTCGGTGGTGATGGCAACCACCGCCGGTTTTACCTTTGCCACCACGTCGGCGATGTTTGGTAGCTGGATAGAGGGGGACGAAGAAGTCGGCGGTGTCCATGTCGGGTTAAGCGGGCTCGGCGTCGGGGTAGCGGTTACCGTGGGCTGGGAGGTGGTGGTGGGGGTTGGAGTAATCGGGCCAAAACCGGTGATGGTGATGCAACCGGAGACGGAGACAAGGACGAGTGCAGGAATCAGGGTGACAACAAAAATGCGCAAAGCTCTCATGTTAGGAGTCCTCATTGCCTGTTCCTTTTTTGCCTAATTATAGCATACGGTTTTGCTATTAAGAAATTATGAATGAATCCGGCTTATCTGATGCCGGTAGGGAAGTGAAGAGTAGAGAGAAGCCATTCATCAACAGCATTTCTCCTCTCACGCAACTGGATGCACCAGTCCTGTGGATAGGCCTGTGTGGGGTGGGGAATAAAGAGGGGTGACCGTGAAAAATCTACCTGGTGCGGATAGGGCGGGAACACCAGCCGGTGTTTCCGGAACTCAAAGCCCCTTCCCGTGATGAGAAGGGGCTTTGTTCTTGCATCAGAAACGATCTCACCGGTATTCGGCGGGTACTTCGGGCAGGAACTTGAGGGCTTCCTTTACCTTCTCTTCCGGATACGCGTAGTCGGTAAGTTTGCCCGAGAGATAGGAGTCATACGCCCCCATGTCAAAGTGCCCGTGCCCGCTGTGGTTGAAGAGGATGACCTTGGACTGTCCGCTCTCCTTGCACTTGAGGGCTTCGTCAATGACGACGCGGATGGCGTGGTTGGTCTCCGGGGCGCTGATAATGCCCTCGGTGCGGGCAAAGATGACACCGGCCTCAAAGGTGGCAAGCTGGGGCACTGCCCTTGCCTCAACGTAGCCCAGCTTGAGGAGGTGGCAGATGAGCGGTGCCATGCCGTGGTAGCGGAGCCCGCCGGCATGGACGGGCGGTGGCATGAAGGTGTGCCCCAGCGTGAACATCTTGGCAATCGGGGCGATGCCGGCGGTATCGCCGTAGTCGTAGGCATAGACCCCTTTGGTAAGCGAGGGGCAGCTTTCCGGCTCAACGTTGATGATGCGCAGGTTCTTCTTCTTGCCGAGGATCTTGTCCCGGACGAACGGCAGGAACAGCCCGGCAAAGTTGGAACCGCCGCCAACACAGCCGATGATGATATCAGGGTACTCCCCTGCCATTTCCATCTGTTTCTTGGCTTCCAACCCGATGATGGTCTGGTGCAGGAGCACGTGGTTGAGCACGCTTCCCAGCGAGTAATGCGTGTCATCGCGGCTCATGGCGTCTTCCACCGCCTCGCTGATGGCAAGCCCGAGGCTTCCGGGGCAGTCCGGGTCCTTTGCTAGAGTCTCGCGCCCGATCTTGGGATCGGGGCTGGGGCTGGGGACACACTTGGCACCC